>CAXICH010000188.1:0-4902 GCA_964022245.1 uncultured Alphaproteobacteria bacterium | reverse complement strand
GCGACGCCCTGGACTATCGCGCCCGCTTCCCCGACGGCCGGATCGGCTCGGACCCCGCCCAGGCCAGTCCGGAAAAGGGCCAGCGGATCATCGACGCCGCCGTGCCCGCCCTGATCAAGGATGTGGCGGCCTTTACGAATGAAGTCGTCCCTGACTGACGGAATGGTCTAGGCTGGGCGCATGACCTCCCCCAAATCGATGAGCCGAGACGGCAAGCGCATGGCCCGCAGTGCGCGAACCGCCCTGAGCACCGCCACCGACAGCCATGAAATGCTGACGGCTTCGTCCGACGTCATCGCCGCCCGGATGGAGATTATGGCCCGCGCCATGGCCGACCCGCTGCGCGCGGACGTCACCGAGCTGTCGCTGATGGGCACCGAAAAGCTGGAGGCCCTGAGCGCCTCGGCCGCCTCGGTGGCCGGGAACGTCAGTACCCTCGCGGCCAGCGCCTCGAAGTCCGCCCTGGCGGAGGTCGGCCACGCCCAGCGCGCGGCCACCGCCATGGCCTCGGCGCGGACCCCGGCGGGTCTGGCCTCGGCCCAGTTCACCTACGCCATGGGCTGGTGGGGCCGGGCGACCGGCCAGATGCTGACCTTCAACACCGGCCTGCTGAAAACCCAGGCCGAAGCGCTGAAGCCGCTGCACACCGCCGCCGTTGCCAATGCCAAACGCCTGAAGCGTTAGGCCGTCCGGATCACCCCGCCCGAGGCCTCGACCGGCCACGGCGTCAGGCGCGCACCGGCGCAGGGCCCGCCGACACAGGCGCCGTCCAGCGGCTGGAACACCGCCCCGTGCCAGCCACACAGGATCAGCGACCCATCGGGCGTCAGATAGCGGTCCAGCTCGATCGCCATGGGCAAACCCTGATGCGGGCAGCGGTCGACCCAGCCGGCCACCTGGCCGTCCTTGCGCACCACAAAGCCGTGGAAAAAGGCCTCGCCGATCTGCAGGACAAAGCCGCGCGAGCCGGGCTCGGCGATGTCGTCCAGCGCGCACAGGGCCACGCCCGCCGGCGTCTTCCAGACCCGTTTGCGCTCGAGATCGGGGGCCTCGGGTTTCGGCTCCCCGGTCATCCGTCCGTCTCGGCCCGCAGGGGGCGCGACAACAGGCTGCCGATCACCTGATCAACCGTTGCCTCTCCGGCCAGCAGGGCCGCCACCCCATAGGCGATCGGCATGTCGAGACCCAGCTTGCGGCCCAGGTCGCGGACGGCGGGCGCGCTCTGATAGCCCTCGGCCACCGAGCGCTTGCCGGCCAGGGCCTGCTCGACCGTCTGGCCCTCACCCAGCGCCAGACCGAGGCTCATATTGCGCGACTGCGGGCTGGAGCAGGTCAGCACCAGATCGCCCAGACCGCACAGGCCCGCGACCGTCTCGGACCGCCCGCCCAGCGCCACGCACAGGCGGGTCATTTCGGCAAAACCCCGGGTGATCAGGGCGGCATGGGCACTGCGGCCCAGCTGACGCCCCTCGACGATGCCACAGGCGATGGCCAGCACATTCTTCAGCGCCCCGCCGGCCTCGGCCCCGATCAGGTCATCGGTCAGATACAGGCGGAACCCCGGCGGCGACAGGCGCGCCATCAGGGCCTCGCCCAGGTCGGCGTCGGCGACCGCCAGCGTGACTGCCGTCGGCAGGCCGCGGGCCACCTCGCCCGCAAAACTGGGTCCGGACAGCACAGCCGGCGTGGCCTCGGGCAGGGTCTCGGCCAGCACATCGGTCATCAGCTTGAGCGTGCCGCGCTCGATCCCCTTGGAGCACAGGATCACGGGCGTGCCCGCCCGGAAATGCGGACGAAAGGCCTCCAGCGTGCCGCGCAGATGTTGGGCGGGCGGCACCGCCAATACCAGATCGCAGTCCGCCAGATCGGCCATGTCGGTCGTCGCGCGGATGGCCGGATCAAGCTCTATCCCCGGCAGGAAGGCGGCATTGACCCGGTCGCGCGTGATGCTGTCGACCACTTCGGTCTCGCGCGCCTGCAGTGTCACGGCCAGCCCGGCGCGCGCCACCACCTGGGCCAGGGCCGTGCCCCAGGCCCCGCCGCCGATCACCCCTGCCGTCTTCATCTGCATCGGTCTGCTCCGTGGTGACAGGTCATGATTTGGCGCCTTTACGGCCCGGGGCGTGGGTGGGGTCGGACAGGGCCCGGGCCTCGTCCAGCGGCCAGCGGGGGCGCGCCGCCACCGCAAGATCACTGGTCAGGCCCAGCCGCAGCCGTTCGGCGCCCGCCAGGGCGATCATGGCGGCATTGTCGGTGCAATAGGCCATGGGCGGGGCGACAAAGTCGAATCCGCGCGCCGAGGCCACCGCGGTCAGGCGGGCGCGGACGGTGGCATTGGCCGCCACTCCGCCGGCCACGACAAAGGCGGGCCGGTCGAGGTCCGGATGGCGTTCGGAAAACAGGTCCAGCGCCCGCACCGAGCGTTCCGCCAGCTGGCGGGCGATGGCATTTTGCACCGCGCGCGCCAGATCGGCCTTGTCCGCCTCGGTCGTCAGCCCCTGCGACAGGCGCGCGGCGGCCGTCTTCAGCCCCGAGAAGGAAAAGTCGCAGTCGCGGCGTCCCAGCAGCGACCGGGGCAGGTCGAACCGCTCAGCCCCCGCATCCGTGCCGGTGGCCGCCAGCCGCTCGAGCGCGGGGCCGCCTGGATAGCCCAGCCCCATGGCCTTGGCGATCTTGTCGAAAGCCTCGCCCGCCGCATCGTCCAGCGTGGTGCCCAGCCGGCTCATGTCGCCGATGCCGCGCACCTCCAGCAGCTGGCAGTGCCCGCCCGAGACCAGCAGCAGCAGGAAGGGATAGGCCACCGGCCGACCCAGCCGCGCCGAGACCGCATGCCCTTCCAGATGGTTGACCGCCACCAGCGGCAGGCCGCGCCCCAGGGCCACGCCCTTGGCGTAGCTGAGGCCGACCATGACCCCGCCGACCAGTCCGGGCCCGGCGGTCGCCGCCACCCCGTCCAGCCCGCTCCAGTCGCAGCCGGCGTCGCTCAGCGCCCGCTTGACCACACCGTCGATCGTCTCGACATGGCTGCGCGCCGCGATTTCCGGCACCACCCCGCCATAGGCCGCATGATCGTCGATCTGGCTGTGGACTACCGAGGACAGCACCTCGACCGTGCCGTCTGCGGCCTGGCGCACCACCGAGGCCGCCGTCTCGTCGCAGCTCGTCTCGATCCCCAGCAGGACAAGCGGCCCGGTTGCCGTGCCCGGCCCCGTGCTATAGGGCGCGGCTCTGGTGTCCATGCTCATCGGGGTGGCCACAATCCTGTTCACCGGGTCGAGGTAGCGGCCCGCAACCCGCGACGCAACGGCGACGATCCGACCATGACGCTCACCCTTCGCATCGGCACGCGCCGCTCGACCCTGGCGATGACCCAGACCGGTCACGTCCGTCAGGCCCTGGCCGGGGCGCTCGGCGTGGGGTCCAGCGAGATGGACGCCCACCTGCCGCTGGTCCCGATCGTCACCACCGGCGACCGGATTCAGGACCGGCGCCTGCTTGAGGTCGGCGGCAAGGCCCTGTTCACCAAGGAGATCGAGGCCGCCCTGATCGACGGCCGCTGCGATCTGGCGGTGCATTCGCTCAAGGATGTGCCGGTCGAGCCGCCGCCCGGCTTGAAGCTGGCCGCCATTCCCGTGCGCGAGGACCCGCGCGACGCCTTTGTCAGCGAACGCTTCGACAGTGTCCTGGACCTGCCCGAGGGGGCCCGCGTCGGCACCGCCAGCCTCAGGCGGCAGGCCCAGTTGCTGGCCCTTCGTCCCGATCTGCGCATCGAGCTGCTGCGCGGCAATGTCGACACCCGGCTGAAGCGTGTCGCGGACGGCGAGTTCGAGGCCATACTGCTGGCCGCCTCGGGCCTGAACCGGCTGGGCCGCGGCGACCGCATCCGCGCCCTGCTGCCGGTCGAGATTTTCGTCCCGGCGCCCGGTCAGGGGGCCCTGGCCCTGCAGACCCGCGAGGCCGGCGCGCCGGGCCTCGAGCACTGGGCCCCGGCCCTGAACCATGCGGCCACGGCGCTGGCGGTCAAGGCCGAGCGGGCCGCCATGCGGGCGCTCGAGGGCTCCTGCCGCACGGCCGTCGGCGCCCATGCCTGGCTGGAGGGCGAGGATCTGGTGCTGATCGCCGAGCGTCTGCGCCCGGACGGCACCCGCCGCTGGCGCGAGACCGCCCGCATTCCGATCACCTCCGACGTCGAGGCCGCCGCCGAAGCCCTCGGCCAGACGGTCCAGAACCGCGCCCTCGCCGACGGCGAGCCGTTCGAGAGCTAGCGCCATGCGCCTGTGGATCACCCGCACCGAACCCGCCGCTCGCGACACCGCAGACCGGCTGGCGGCGCGAGGTCATGATCCGGTGATCGCGCCGCTCCTCAGGGTGCGGGCTCTGCCCCTGGATGCGCCGGTCCCTGACCACGCCGCACTCGCCTTCACCAGTCGCAATGCCGTGGCTGTCTGGTCGGGGCTCAGCGCCGACCGCGGCCTGCCCGTGTTTTGTGTGGGCGATGCGACGGCGGAGGCGGCCCGCGCGGCCGGCTTTCTCCGCGTCCAGTCGGCGTCCGGCGATGCCGCCGACCTCGCCGCCCTGATCCGGCGCGAGGCCTCCGGTCGGGTGCTGGTGCCCGGCCCCGCCTGCCCCGCGGCGGACCTTGCTGCCCTCGTCGGACCCGACGTCCCGATCCACCTGCTGCCGGTCTATGAAACGGTCGAGACCGACGTCGATGCGCCGGACCCCGTCGACGGCATTCTGTTCCATTCGGCACGCGCCGCCCGCACCTTTGCCCGCCACCATGCCGCCGCGGCCCCGGGGCGGGTCGCCTTCGCCCTGTCCGATGCCGTGGCCGAACCCTTGCGGGTGCTGGGCTTTGCCGAGGTCCGCATCGCCGCCCGGCCGGACGAGGACGCCCTTCTC
>CAXICH010000187.1:0-4908 GCA_964022245.1 uncultured Alphaproteobacteria bacterium | reverse complement strand
AAGACGGCCGCACCACCTGGGGCCGGTCCACCGTGGTCGATCCCTGGGGCAAGGTGATCGCCGCCCTCGATCACGACCGGCCCGGCATTCTCCATGCCTCACTGGACCTCGAGGCCGTGGACCGCGTCCGCCGCGCCATCCCGGCCCTGACCCACGACCGCCCCTTCCGCCCGGCGAGTGACACATGATCCGCTACGCCCTGACCTGTGCGGCCGAGCATCCGTTCGAGGCCTGGTTTTCGAGCTCCTCCGACTATGACGACCAGGCCGCCCGGGGTCTGGTCGAATGCCCCTTCTGCGGCTCGCGCACGGTGTCGAAGCAGATCATGTCCCCTGCCGTCGCCGGCACGAAGAAGCGGGCCGTTCCCGATGCACCGCTCCAGACCCTGATGTCCGACATGGCCAGAAAGGTCCGTGCCCATGTCGAGGCCAATTTCGACTATGTCGGCGACAGCTTCGCCCGCGAGGCCCGCGCCATCCACGAGGGGACATCCGAGCATCGGGAAATCTACGGCGAGGCCACGCCGCAGGAGGTCCGGGCGCTAAAGGAAGACGGCATACCGTGCGCCCCCCTGCCTGCGCCGCCCCCTGACCCGTCAAAGACACACTAGGCGTGGAGGGGGGCCATGGACGTCGGGGAACGCTATCACGAGGTCGACCCGCCCGGGGCGCTGCGCCCCTGGGTGCGTAAGGTCTGGACCTATGCCTGCCCCCGCCCCAGCCGGACCGTCCAGAGGATCGCGCCGGACGGCTGTCCGGAACTGATCCTCGACATCGGCCATCCCTATGAGGAGGCGGACGCGGACGGCACCTTTCATCTCCAGTCCCGCGCGCTGTTCGCGGGGCAGATGACGCGGCCCATCGCGATCCGCCCGACCGGGCCGGTCGAGATGGTCGGTCTGCGCTTCCAGCCCGACGGCGCGCGCGACTGGCTGGGCCGGTCCCTCCGCGCCGCTACTGACCTGCGGCTGGACGTGGCCGACCGTCTGCGCGGCTTCTCGCCGCCCGCCGGGGACCCGGACGAACAGGCGCGGCAGATGATCGACTGGCTGGCGGCGCACCCGCGGGACGACTGGACGATTGATCCGCTCGTCCGGGCCGGGGTCGAAGCCCTTGCGGCAGACCAGCCCCTTCCGGCCCGCGATCCGACCGCCCGCCGGGCCCTGCAGCGCCGCTTCCTGGACCGGGTCGGCATCGCGCCGCGCACCCTGCGTTCGGTTATTCGCTTTCGTCGCGTCTTCGATCACGCCATGGCCGAGGATGCCGAGGGCTGGCTGGATGCCGGTCTGGACGCCGGCTATTTCGACCAGCCCCAGCTGGCCCGCGACTTTCGCCGCTTTCTGGGCTGCACCGCGACGGTCTGGGCGCGCGAACAGGTCGAGCTGGCGCGCGCCATCGCGTCGCAAACCTACAAGCCCGGCGGGCCTGAACCGGGATAGACCCCGGACATCGCAACCGGAGCTTCGCCATGCCTCTCCTGCCCGTTCTCGCTGCCGTCCTGCTTGCCACCACCACCCCTGTCCAGGACCCCGTCGCCGGGCTCGGCTGGATGAGTGGATACTGGCTCGACTGTTCGGACGGGCGCGAGGCCTCCGAGACCTGGAGTGATCCCCGCGTCGGCCTGATGGCGGGCCACGCCGTCACCGTCTCGGCACAGGGCCGGGTCGGATTTGAACTGACCTTCATCGCCACCCTGCCGGACGGCGGGGCGGTCTATGTGGTCAAGCCGTCGGGCCAGGACGAGGTGCGGTTCTCCCTGACCGAACAGGGGGAGGACTTCGTCGTCTTCTCGAACCCGGACAACGACTTCCCCACCCATATTCGTTACGAGCGGGACGGCGAGAGGCTGAAGGCGCGCATCGACGGCGAGATCGCCGGCACGCCGCGCAGCGTCGAATGGCGCTTCGACGCTGCGCCGCTCAACAGCCGCTGCCCTTCGACCTAGTCGCGGGTCCAGCCCTGCCCGGCCATGCAGGTTTCGAACGCCGGGCTGTGAACGTCGGCGGTCTCGCGGCACAGGTCGCGGGCCTCATTGAAGGGCGTGGCGGCCTTGGCCCGCCAGCCGTCCTCATGGGAGGCGTCGATGATGGTGACACAGGCCGAAGTGGCGAGGCCTGCAGCGATCAGGGTGGCGGTCAGAAGGATGCGTTTCATGAGGGTATCTCCGGTGAAGCTGGGACCCCACCTGTAGCCCTCACCCCGGCGGCTTTCCCGTTACAAGTCTGAAATCTGGATGAATTCGCGGTAAGCTTCAGTCGCGATCAGCGATCATCATATAGTTGATGCCGACATCATCACTTTCGGAGAACCGACCCGACAGCGGATCATAGGTGACGCCGAACGGCCCGCGTGGGGCCACGCCGGGCGCCGCCTCCAGCCACGCCTTCAACGTGTCGGGCCGGATGAACTGGCTCCAGTCATGGGTGCCCGGCGGCACCCAGCGCAGGATGTATTCCGCCGCCACCTTGCCGAGCGCCAGCGACTTCAGCGTCTTGTTGAGGGTCGCCACGATCATCATTCCGCCGGGGGCGATCATGGCCGCCGTGTCGCGCAGATAGGCCGCCGGATCGGCGACGTGCTCGACCACTTCCATGTTCAGGATCAGGTCGAACGGGGGCTCGCCGGCCGCCATCAGCCCCTCGGCCGTGCCGTGGCGAAAGTCGATCGTCAGCCCCTGCGCCTCGGCGTGCATGCGCGCCGTGCCGATATTCTGTTCCGAGGCATCGACCGCCGTGACCTCAAAGCCCAGCCGCGCCATCGGCTCGGACAACAGACCGCCCCCACAGCCGATGTCCAGCAGCCGCAGGCCTTCGAACGGACGTCGGCCCGTGCCGTCTCGCCCGAACCGCGCCAGCGCCTCGCGCCGGATGAAGCCCAGCCGGACGGGATTGAACCGGTGCAGCGGCGCAAACGGTCCCTTCGGATCCCACCAGGTCTCGGCCAGGGCCGAAAAGCGCGCCACATCTGCCGGATCGACGCTGTACGCCGGACCCGGGGTTCCTCCCGGATCGGTTTTCGGTTTGCGCGGCCCGGCCGTGTCGTTAGAAGCGCCCATGGGCATGGCATGGACGCCCCCGACACCAGTTTCAAGAGAGGATCCCGGTCAGAATGACGCGCCTTGTGCTGAAGTTCGGCGGGACCTCCATGGGCGACCTCGACCGGATCCGGCGTGCAGCGCGGATCGTGGCCGCCGAGTACCATGCCGGGCGGCGGGTGGCGGTGGTGGTCTCGGCCATGGCCGGCAAGACCAATGAGCTGGTCGCCTGGACCGACGGCGCCGGCCGCCCGGCCCAGGGCATCGACCCCTCCGACGACGAATACGATGCCGTGGTCGCCTCGGGCGAACAGGTCACCGCCGGTCTTCTGGCCCTGACCCTGCGCAACATGGGCCTGCGCGCCCGCAGCTGGATGGGCTGGCAGGTCCCCATCCTGACCGACGACCAGCACGGCAAGGCCCGCATCATCGACATTCCGGGTGATGCGCTGGGCACCGCGATCGATGGCGGGGAAATCGCCGTGGTCCCGGGCTTTCAGGGGGTCAGTCCGGCCGGACGGATCACCACGCTGGGCCGCGGCGGGTCCGACACCTCGGCGGTGGCGGTGGCGGCCGCGCTCGACTGTCCCTGCGACATCTACACCGACGTCGACGGGGTCTACACGACCGACCCCCGCATCGAGAGTCGCGCCCGCCGTCTGGAGCGGATCTCCTACGAGGAAATGCTGGAAATGGCCTCGCTGGGGGCCAAGGTGCTCCAGACCCGCTCGGTCGAACTGGCCATGGCCAAAAGGGTGCCCGTCCGGGTGCTCTCCAGCTTTATTGAACCCGACGATCAGGGCGTGCTTCCCGAAAAGGGCGGCACCCTGATCTGCGACGAGGAAGAGATCGTGGAAAAACGTATCGTGTCCGGCGTCACCATGAGCCGTGACGAGGCCCGCATCACCCTTCTGGGGCTGGATGACCGCACCGACGCCCCGGCCGACGTCTTCACCCGTCTGGCTGAGGCCGGGGTCAATGTCGACATGATCGTCCAGAGCCAGTCGCGCACCGAGGGCGCGGTCAATCTGACCTTCACCACCGGCCGCCGGGATGCCACTCGCGCCGCCGAGCTGATGCGCGCCGCGCAAGGAGACATCGGCTTTCAGGAAATCCGGCTCGACGAGGACGTGGCCAAGGTCTCGGTCGTCGGCGTCGGCATGCGCAGCCACGCCGGCGTCGCCCAGACCATGTTCCGGGCCCTGGCCGACAAGGGCATCAAATTCCAGGCCATCTCGACCTCAGAAATCAAGATCAGCGTCCTGATCGATGCGGCCTATGCCGAACTGGCCGTGCGCGCGCTCCATTCCGCCTACGGCCTTGAGGCCGTATAAGCATGGGAATATCGCCCGGGCCCCCTATCTATCGGGTCTGACGGAGGGGCCATGCCGACTGCAAGCGGATTGACGACACGAGGGCCCAGAAACCTCCTGCGCCAGATCCGTGAGGCTATGGCCGGAGGCGGCCCGGCCCAGGAACGGCTGGATCTGGTCGTCCGGATCATTGCCCAGACCATGGTGGCCGAGGTCTGCTCCATCTATCTCAGGCGTGCCTCGGGCGAACTGGAACTGTTCGCCACCCAGGGCCTGAACCGCGAGGCCGTGCACAACACCCGCCTGAGCCCCGGCGAGGGTCTGGTGGGCGAGGTGGCCCGCGTGGCCGAGCCGATCAGTCTGTCGCACGCGCCCTCCCACCCCAATTTCTCGTACCGGCCGGAGACGGGCGAAGACCCCTATCACGCCTTCCTCGGCGCCCCCCTGCTGCGCGGCGGGCGCGCGATCGGCGTGTTGGTCGTCCAGAACCAGTCCGCACGTCGCTACGACGAGGACGAGATCGAGGACATCCAGACCATCGCCATGGTGCTGGCCGAAACGG
>CAXICH010000186.1:0-4917 GCA_964022245.1 uncultured Alphaproteobacteria bacterium | reverse complement strand
GGCGACTTCGCGATCGAGGCCAAGGGTCTGGTCAAGCGGTTCAAGTCGGGCAAGGCCTTCATCGAAGTGCTCAAGAACGTCGATTTCGACGCCCGTCACGGTGACCTGACCATGGTCATGGGCCCGTCCGGCTCGGGCAAGTCGACTTTGATCGCCGCCCTGTCCGGGCTGCTGCGCCCCGAAGAGGGCAAGGTCAGCGCACTGGACGTCGACAATCTTTGGAAGATGTCGTCGGGCAAGATCGACAAGTTCCGGCTGGATCACTGCGGCTTCATCTTCCAGGGCTTCAACCTGTTCCCGGCCCTGTCGGCCCTGCAGCAGGTCGAGATCGTGCTGAAGTTCCAGGGACTGTCAAAGTCCGACGCGCGCAAACAGGCCATGACCACGCTCAAGGAGGTGGGACTGGGTCACCGGCTGCACCAGCGCCCCTCGATCCTGTCGGGCGGTGAGAAGCAACGCGTCGCCATCGCCCGCGCCCTGGCCAAGACCCCGCAGATCCTGTTCGCCGATGAGCCGACCTCGGCCCTCGACGGCGAGAACGGCCAGATCGTCATCCAGCTGTTGCGGCGCGCCGCCACCGAACACGGGGCCGCCGTCATCTGCGTCACCCACGACCCGCGCCTCGAGGCCTGGGCCGACCGCGTCATCAAGATCGAGGACGGCATCATCATTTCCGATGAACGCCGCGTTCCGGACCCGAACGCCGCCCTCGCCCATCACTAACCCTCTCTCAGAGACCGAAAGACCGTCATGCCCGCCTTCCTGAAGAACAAATGGCTCTGGATCGGCCTCGTCATCATCCTCGTCGCCGTCGTCGGCTTCATGATGATGCAGGGCGCCAACAAGGCCAAACAGGCCGAACTGGCCGAGGCCACCGCCAATGCGCCGGTCAGCCCCTATGCGGCGGTTGCCAATGGCAAGGCCGACGTCGAGGGCGGCATCATCCAGGTCGCGGCCCGCCGCGGCGGCGTGGTCCGGGCCGTCTATGTCGAGGAGGGCGACCGCGTCACCGCCGGTCAGATCCTGGCCCGGCAGGAAGACGACGAGCCGCGGCTTGCGGTCGAACGCGCCCGGGCCGAGGTCGCCCAGTCGCGCAGCCAGCTGGCCGCCCTGCGGGTCGATCTGAGCGCCGCCCGCCGCGAGTACGAGCGCATGTCCGCGCTGGCCGACAGCAACTATATCGCCGCCCAGCGTCTGGATCAGGCCCGCGACGCCGTCGCCATGGCCGAGGCCCGTCTGGCCAGCCAGCAAGCCAGCGTCCGCACGGTGGAGGCCCGTCTGGCCGAGGCCGAATACAATCTGGAACTGACGGTCGTGCGCGCCCCGATGAGCGGCCGGATCGTGCGCCGCTATGCCAACCCCGGCGCCGGCGCCTCGACCCTGAACGTCTCGACCATGTTTGACCTCGAGCCCGATGCCCCGCGCATCGTACGCGCCGAGATCGTTGAGGCCGACATCCCCAACATCTCGATCGGCCAGGCCGTCGAGATCAGCCCCGAGGGTGACCCGTCCAAGGTCTATATCGGCCGCGTGTTGCGCCGCGCCGCCGTGTTCGGAGCCCGCAAACTGTCCTCGGACGATCCCTCGCAGCGGTCGGACGAGCGGGTCATCGAAGTGGTCGTCGCCTATGACGACGCGCCCCTGCTGATCGGTCAGCGCGTGCTGGTCAAGTTCATGAAGCCGGGCGAGACCGCCGGTGCCCCCCGCGAGACCCAGGTCGGCGTCGGCCCCGACCGCGCCATGCAAGCACCGGGCAGCTGATCCGGGCGGGATACCGGCGCGTCAGATCTGGTCCTGCAACCAGGCCAGAAAGGCGCGCCGGGCCGGGCCACCCTCGCCCTGCGGCAGGGCCACCAGAACGCCGTCATCGGCCATGAAACCATGGGGCGCCGCAAGGTGCCCCTTTTCAATTTCGGCCCGGACCAGAAGGCGCGGCAGAGCCGCCACGCCCCAACCGGCCAGCGCGGCATCGACGGCGAAATGCAGATGCTCGACCGGTCGCTCGGGGCCACCCGGCAGGGGCCCGCCGCTCAACCTCTGCCAGTCCGACCACGCCCGGGGATGGGTGCGAGCGACCAGCCGCGAAGCCGCCGCGTAGTCGGCGACCCGGTCGGCCCGGATCACCGGCCCGATCTCATTGTCGGCCAGAATGATGCCGCCGAGGGCTTCAGCGCGCGTCCGGTCCATCAGGCGGATGGCCAGGTCCGCACCGGGATGGGAGACCCCCTCTGGCTCCAGTGCCGACAGGTGCAGGCGAACGCACGGTACCCGCTCGGCAAAGTCCGCCAAGCGGGGGATCAGCCATTTGACCGACAGACTGGCATGCACCGCCACATGCAGGTCCATGCCGTCGGATCGGGTGCGGGCCACGGCCGTCGTCAGCACATCGAACCCGCGCGTCAGCTCGACGGCCAGCGCCCGACCGGCCTCGGTCAGTTCCAGCCGGTGCCGGGGCCCCTGAAACAGCCGCACGCCGAGGGCCGCCTCCAGCGCCTTCACCTGTCGGCTGACCGCCCCGTGAGTGACGCCCAGTTCGCGCGCCGCCCGCGTCGCCGCCCCGGTGCGCGCCATGGCCTCGAAGGCGCGCAGGGCGTTGAGCGACGGCAAGGGTGTGAGATTTCCTGACATAGGCAGCCGATAAGTCGATTTCGGCCCGCCGGCAATCGCGGCATGGGCCGCGCATGCCCTCACATCCCGTTCGCCTGATCGCTGTGCTTGGCCTGGGTCAGGTCGTCGCCTTTGCCTCCAGCTACTATCTGCTGGGCGTGCTGGCGGATCCCGTGGCCGATGCGCTGGACCTACCGGTCGCATGGCTGTTCGTGGCCTTGACCGGCGCCTTCCTGATCTCGGCGGTCCTCAGTCCGCTGGCCGGGCGCTGGATCGACCGACACGGCGGCCGCGAAGTGCTGAGCCTGTCCAGTCTGACCTTTGCGGCAGCCCTGATACTGCTGGCGCTGGCCCCGCACCCCGCCATCGCCTTGCTCGCAGTGCTGGCGCTGGGTCCGGGCATGGGTCTGGGCCTGTACAGCGCAGCCTTTGCCGTGCTGGCCGGGGTGTATGGCAAGGCGGCGCGCGGTTCGATCACCGCCGTGTCCCTGATCGGGGCGGCGGGCGGCGCGGTCGGCTGGCCGGCGTCGGTCCTGCTGGTCGATACCCTCGGCTGGCGAGGGGCCTGTCTGGCATGGGCGGCCGCCCACCTGCTTCTCTGCCTGCCGGCTTACCGACTCTGGCTACCTCGCCGGGTCAGGCCCACCAGCACCCCGCCCGGTCCGCCGGTCGCCTGGGACCCGACCCTGATCCGGTTGGCGGTGCTGTTCTGCGGGGCCTGGTTCATCGCCACGGCGCTGGCGGCCCATCTGCCGCGCCTGCTGGAGCGGCTGGGACTTGAGGCCACCACGGCCGCCGCCATTGCGGGCCTGATGGGGGTGGCCGCCATCCTCGCCCGGGCCCTCGATCTGTTCGTCTTTCACCGCGCACAGCCAGTGCTGACCGCGCGGCTGGCGATCCTGTGCCACCCGATCGGCGCCATGGCGGCGCTGGGTCTGGGCACGCCCGCCGCCTTTGCCGTGGCGCTGGGACAGGGGATCGGCAACGGTTTGCTGTCCGTGGCCTCAGGCGTGCTGCCGCTGGTGCTTTACGGCCCGGATCGCTACGGCGAGCGACAGGCGCGGATGCTGATGCCGGCGCGCTTCGTTCAGGCGGCCGCGCCCGCCCTCTACGGACTGGCACTCGGGCATTCGGCGGCGCTGGCCCTGATGCTGTCGACCGCCATCTGCGGCGTCATGTTCGCGATGACGCTCGGGCTCAGGTCCCGGTGAAAGTGCCCGGTCGCTTATCCAGCGCGGCGGCCACGCCCTCGGCGTGGTCGTCGGTCATATGGGCCAGCGCCTGCATGGCGGCGGTCATCTCAAGGATCTGGTCAAACGTCAGATCGCGCCCCTGACGCAGCAGGGCCTTGGTCATGCGCAGCGCCTGCGGCGGCTGGGCGGCGATCTCGCGGGCCATCGTCAGGGCTTCGTCCATCAGGGTCGCGGCGGGTACCACCCGGTTCACCAGTCCCCATTCCAGCGCGGTTTCTGCATCGATCGACCGCGCGGTAAACAGCAGTTCGGCGGCGCGGGCATAGCCGACATTGCGCGGCAACAGCCAGGTACCGCCGTCCCCCGGCAGAATGCCCAGTTTCAGGAAGGGCGCGCCAAAGCTGGCCGCGTCCGAGGCGATGCGGATGTCGCCCAGACCGGCGATATCGCCGCCCAGTCCCATGGCCGGTCCGTTGACCGCCGTCACCAGCGGCACCTCGAGCTCATAGAGGCTGCGCACGATCCGGTGCACGACCCGGCGGTAGCGCTCGCGGATGGCGGTGCCGGGTCCTTCAAACATGTCGCGCCGGTCGCGCATGGCCTTGAGGTCGCCCCCGGCCGAAAAGGCCCGTCCGGCCCCCGTCAGCACGACGACCCGCACCTCGGGATCGGCGTTGACCGCCTCGCACGCCGTGGCGAAGGCCTCGCCGTCCTCCAGATCGGGCAGGGCGTTCAGCCGCTCGGGCCGGTTCAGGGTCCAGATGACCATCGGCCCGTCGCGCCGCGTCTCGATCAGTCCCGCCATGCCACACCCCGGATCCAGAATTGAAAAGCCCCGGCCTTTTCAGGTCCGGGGCCTTCAGATGCAAGCCGCAAGGCCGCCTCGGGGCGATCAGCGGCGCTTCTTGATCGGATAGGGCACGAAGTTCGACGGATGGCTGACCACGCGGTCGCCGGCCCCGTTCGCGCCGCGTGTATCCACCAGAAGCCCGCCCCACAGGGCAAAGGACATCATGGCGTGCTGGAGGTTTTTCTCTTTCCTGTTCATGGTGGCGTCTCCTTTCGCTGAACGATGAAAAGAGACGCGTCGTGCTCACAGGGGTTTTCACCCTCTCAG
>CAXICH010000185.1:0-4937 GCA_964022245.1 uncultured Alphaproteobacteria bacterium | reverse complement strand
TCGCTCATATTCCCCCACACCCCTTGCCGCACCCGAAGGCCGCACGACGTTAACCTTTTCCCAATCTTGACGATCGGTCCAGTGAACATCGCGATATGGTTAACGCGACCGGTGCCATACCGTTGCCGCACAGTGACCACATTGTGTCCGAGCTAGACTTTTCCCCAGATGGTTGCTTGCGAATTCACCTGCCGGGCGAGGGGCTTACCCCTTCCGGTCGGCCATTTCGCACCCATATGGCCGATCTGACACGACTTCAGGATTTCTGCTCCCATGGCCTATATCGCCCGAGATGACCGCCCCGAGGACAAGACGGCACGCTACGCCGAGGTCGTCGAGGAAATCATGGCGGTCCTGGAGGGCGAACCGAATCGCATGGCCCGCATGGCCACCGTCGCCTCCATGCTCCACGACGCCTTCGAGACCTTCTTCTGGACCGGCTTCTATGTCGTCGATGAGGACAAGCGTGCTGCCGGCACCGACGAGCTGGTGGTCGGGCCCTATCAGGGTACGCTGGGCTGCCTGAGGATCCCCTTCGGACGCGGCGTTTGCGGCGCCGCAGCAGCGACGGGGGAGACACAACTGATCGACGACGTGCATGCGTTTCCCGGCCATATTGCCTGTGACAGCCGCTCGGCCAGCGAGATCGTGGTGCCGGTCCGGGATGCGGAGGGGCGCCTGATCGCCGTATTCGACGTCGACTCGACCGAGAAGGCCGCCTTTGACCGCGTGGATCAGGCGGCGCTTGAAGACCTTCTGGGCCGCGCCTTCGCGGTTTGAACGCGGTTTGATCCGTGCGCGCAGCCGCCTATGGTCCGCCGGATGAACAGCGGGAGACACGAGGCATGAGCGACAGGGTATTGGTCATCACCGGCGGTCAGGGCCAGCTGGGACGGGCCGTCATCACCGCGGCACTGGGCCGGGGGCTGAAGGTTGCGGCCATCGATCATTCGGCCGTGGACCCGTTCGACTCGCCGGCCTGTCTTGAGATCGGCGGCGTCGACCTGACCGATCCGGACGCGACGAAGACCGCCGTGGACGAGGTCCAGACCCATTTCGGACGGCTGGACGCGGTGCTGAACATCGCCGGCGGCTTTGTCTGGCAGACGGTGGACGACGCCGATCCCGCCTGGGACCGGATGTACCGCCTGAATCTTGTCACCGCCCTGAATACCAGTCGGGCCGCCCTGCCCCACCTCAAGGCGTCGGACGAGGGCCGGATCGTCAATGTCGGCGCCGCCGGGGCCCTGAAGAGCGGCATGGGCATGGGGGCCTATGCCGCCTCCAAATCGGCCGTGCATCGCCTGACGGAGAGCCTGGCCGAGGAAACCAAATCGTCCTCGGTGACTGTCAATGCCGTCCTGCCGTCCATTCTGGACACGCCGCAGAACCGCAAGGACATGCCCGACGCCGACCCGGCCACCTGGGTCCGGGTTGAGGATCTGGCCGAGGTCATGCTTTTCCTTGCCTCTCCCGCCTCGCGGGCCATGACCGGCGCTCTTGTGCCCGTGACCGGTCGGGTCTGAGCCCATGACGCCCCGGCCCTGCCGCAGTGTGCTGTTCGTTCCGGCATCCAATGCCCGCGCGGTCGAGAAGGCGCGCGGTCTGGATTGCGATGTCGCTGTGCTGGACCTTGAGGACGCTGTGGCACCGACTGCCAAGGTCGCGGCACGCGAAGCCGCATGCGCAGCGGTACTTACGGGTGGGTTCGGGCCGCGGCTGGCGGTGCGGATCAATGCCCACGAGACCGAATGGGGCGAGGACGACAGCCGCGCCCTGGCCGAGGCGGGGGCGGACTGCATCATCGTGCCCAAGGTCGAACGCGCCAATCAGATCAAGGCCGTTTCGCGAATCCTGGGCAAGCATTGCGCGATCTGGGCCATGATCGAGACGCCGCGCGCCCTGTTCAATCTTGAGGAAATCGCCCAGTGCGAGGCCCCGATCGAGGCGCTGATGCCCGGCGTCAACGACCTGGCCGAGGCGCTGGGGGCGACGCTCGGCGAGGACCGGGAACCGCTGAAATCCTGGCTGGCGATGATCGTCGCGGCGTCGAGGGTGTCGAACCGCCTGGCCATCGACGGGGTCTACAACCGTATCGACAACCTCGACGGTTTTGCCGCCGAGTGCGCCCAGGGGGCGGCCTTCGGCTTTGACGGCAAGAGCCTGATCCACCCGTCGCAGATCGGACCCGCGAACGCGGCCTATTCCCCCGACGCGGCGGCAGTCGCCCATGCCCGCAAGGTCGTCGAAGCCTTCGCGTCGCCGGACGCCGAAGCGCTCGGAGTCGTGCGGATTGATGACCAGATGGTTGAACGGCTGCACCTGGCGGCCGCCAAGCGCCTGCTGGCCCGGCACGACCGCCTGACCGGGCAACGGAAAGGCGAATGAGCCTGAGCGACCGGCCGCAGGCATGGGTGTCCGCGCCCGGGCTGTGGCGCATTCGGGGGCTTGCGGCCTTTTTCCCCGAGTACCGGCTGCAGCGAGTGCCCTCGCCAGGCACGCGGGCGGTCATCGGCTGGGGCCGAAAGGGAACATCGTGGGTGGGCCGCACCTGGGCTGAACGCAGCGGCGTACCCTATCTGGCGCTCGAGGACGGCTTCCTGCGGTCCATCGGACTGGGCGAGGCCGGAGCCGCGCCGCACAGTCTGCTGATCGATGATCTTGGGGTGCACCATGACGCGCGACGCCCCTCGCGACTGGAGACGCTGATCCGCGAGCCCGAGGGCTGGTTCGACAGCGCCATGGAGTCCCGGGCCCGTGCCCTGATCCCGACGCTGCGCGAGACCGGTCTGAGCAAGACCAGTATGGGGCGTCTGGACCTGCACCTGCCATCGGCATCGGGGCCACGCATCCTGGTCGTCGATCAGACGAACGGCGACGCCTCAATCGTCGGCGGGATGGCGAACCGGGACAGTTTTCTGGCCATGGCCGAGGCGGCGCGCGCGGCGGCCGGTGGCGGTCAGGTGCTGGTGCGACGGCACCCCGCGACCGTGGCAGGCCTGAAGCCCGGATGCCTGCCTGCCGAGGCGCTGAAGGACGCCATCCCGGTGGATGACGTGGCGCTGGACGCGCTGCTGCCTCGAGTCGACGCTGTCTTCACCGTCTCGAGTGGGCTGGGCTTCGAGGCGCTGATCCGGGGTCTGCCGGTCCACTGCTTCGGCCTGCCGTTCCACGCCGGGTGGGGACTGACCACCGACAGCCTCGCCGCCCCGCGCCGAGGCGTGACGCGGCCGCTGGAGGTTCTGGTCGCGGCCGCCCTGATCACTCAGGCCCGTTATGTCGATCCGGTGAGCCGAACCCTCTCGACTCCGGAGGCTGCGGTATCCCGGCTTCTGCAGCAGCGCGAACGCGCCCGCAGGCTGGCGGGCTATTCAGCCTGCGTCGGATTTTCCCCGGCCAAGCGCGGCGCGGTGCGACGCCTGATGAACAGCCCGCTCGGCGAGACGGCCTTCTTCACCTCCACGGCAGCGGCCGTGACGGCGGCGAGGCAGCACGGCGGTCGGCTGGTCGTGTGGGCGGGGAAAGAGGCACCCGATGTGGCCCCCGCAGCCGAGGCCGCGACCCTGCCCCTCTGGCGGATGGAGGACGGCTTTCTGCGCTCGCGTGGCCTGGGATCCGACTTCAAGGCCGCCCTGTCCGCCGTGCTCGACCCGGCAGGCATCCATTTCGATGGCGCTCGAGCCTCTGCACTGGAACAGGCGCTGGAGGCCGGGCAAACCCCGGCGGCAGATGTCGCCCGGGCCCGCGCCCTTCGCCACATCCTCGTCGACGGGGGGCTGAGCAAATACAATCTGGGCGGCGCGACGCCCCCGCCCGACTGGCCGACCGACCGCCCCCGCGTTCTGGTTGTCGGTCAGGTCGAGAATGACCGGTCCATCCTTCTGGGCTGCGAGAACATTCGCACCAATGCCGGGCTGGTCAGGTCGGTCCGGGAACGCCTGCCGGACGCCTTTCTGATCTACCGCGACCATCCGGACACTGTAGCTGGCAACCGGCCGGGCCGGCTGGAGGCCGACACCGCCCGGCTGGTGGACGCACGCGCCGACGGCCTGGACATCACCGCCTGTCTGGACGCCTGCGATACCCTCGCCACACTGACCTCGCTGACGGGATTCGAGGCACTTCTGCGCGGCAAGCGGGTGATGACCTGGGGGCGGCCCTTCTATGCCGGCTGGGGACTGACCGAGGATGCTCTGCGCTTTCCCCGTCGCACCCGAAGGGTCGATCTGGACACGCTGATTGCCGAGGCCCTGATCCGTTACCCGCTGTACGTGACCCCCGACGGGTACCCCTGCGCGGCCGAGGATCTGGCCCGACGGCTGGCCGATCCCGCCGCATCGGCGGACAGGGGGCGTACCGGTGGTCTGGAGCGCTGGGGACGCGGCCTGATCGCCAGCCTCGACCGCGGCGATCCACCGGCCTATTGAAGGTCAGCATCAGAACACGGATACCCTTGTGAGCGCCTCTTCTCCGACTGCCGTCATCGCCGCCACCGGCCTGTTCACGCCGGAACAGTCCATCTCCAATGCCGAACTGGTTGAGGCCTACAACGCCTGGGCCGCGCTGGAGAACGCTCGCAATGCCGATGAAATCGCCGCCGGCACGCGCGAGGCCCTGACGCCGTCCTCGGTCGAGTTCATCGAAAAGGCTTCGGGCATCAAGTCCCGCTTCGTCCTCGAAAAGTCCGGCATCCTCGACCCGACGCGCATGGTGCCCCACCTGCCCGAACGCTCCAATGACGAGCTGTCGATCCTCGCCGAAATGGCCGTGAAGGCCGCGCAGGACGCGATCGCCGCCTGGGGCAAGCCGGTCAGCGAGATCGGCGCGGTGCTGTGCGCCGCCTCGAACATGCAGCGGCCCTACCCCGCCATGGCCATTGAGGTGCAGCAGGCGCTCGGGATCGAGGGCTTCGCCTTCGACATGAATGTCGCCTGTTC
>CAXICH010000184.1:0-5023 GCA_964022245.1 uncultured Alphaproteobacteria bacterium | reverse complement strand
GACCGCTTCGCCGAGGCGCGATTTCAGATCGGTCATCGGTTGATGCAGGTCCCGGGGCTGGTGCCGGTGGCATCCACGCAGAAACGACTGCCGACGCGGTTGAACTCGGCCATCTCGGGGGTCACGTCGAACCCGATCAGGATTTCGAAATTGGCGCCCGACGTCTGGGCGTTGGCGCGCGGGATGACGATGGTCTGGGACTCGCTGACGCTGGTGCGGTCCCCGCCGTCGAACTGGACCGGCAGATCAAAATACTGCTTGGCCAGTACAGCCGTGTCGCGGCTGGTGACCGCCACCCAGTAGCGATAGGTGCGACCGTCGCCTTCGGCGTTTGGCCCTTTCCCGAGGGTGAAAAGCATATTGGTGTCGACCACGATCGGGTCGTCGTCGCGATAGCGGCAGTCCGAGGTCACGCCCTCAATCTCGCCGGTGTAGCCGACATTGGCAGCCAGCGCCCGGTTGTCAGCCAGCTCAACGTATCGGGCCGCATCGTAGAGCACGCGGACGATCGGACAGGGACCGGCATTGGCCTGGCGCCCCAGCGGCAGGGTGCGGGCGCGCTGACGCGTCTGGGCCGGCGACCCGTCGGCATTCTGGCCGCCTTCCTGCGGTCGGCTTTGAGCCTGTGCGGTGTTCGGCAGGACAGCCAGCGAAACGGCGGCGACGAAGGCAAGGGCTAGAACGCGACGCATCTGTGTCTCTACAATTCCCGGGTTTGGTTGGGCCATTTGCCCGGTATCCGAAGGCAACAGCATCCCGCTGATAACGGCTAAAGCGAGGCACCGCAAACGGCCGGTGGCGCAAAGGTCCGGGGATGCCTAGTTTGGGGGCATGGACATGTCAGCCTCCTCTCCCCCTGATCGTCGCCCCCTGGCTGTGCGCCTGGCCACTCCGCGTGGATTCTGCGCGGGGGTGGATCGGGCGATCCAGATCGTCGAACGGGCCCTCGAGAAATATGGCGCGCCTGTCTTTGTGCGCCACGAGATTGTCCATAACCGGCATGTCGTCGAGCGGCTCAAGGCGCTGGGGGCGGTGTTCGTCAAGGAACTGGACGAATGCCCGGATGACCGTCCGGTGGTGTTCTCGGCCCATGGCGTGCCCCGTGCCGTCCCGGAGGCGGCGCGGTCGCGAGACATGTTCTTTCTGGATGCCACCTGCCCGCTGGTGTCGAAGGTCCATGTCGAGTGCGAGCGACGCCACGACGAGGGCCGACACATCATCCTGATCGGTCACGCCGGTCATCCGGAGGTTATCGGCACCATGGGCCAGTTGCCGGCGGGGGCGATCTCGCTGGTCGAAACGGTTGAGGATGCCCAGGCTTTTCAACGCCCGGGAGACCAGCCCCTGGCCTATGCCACCCAGACGACACTGTCGGTGGATGACACGGCGGAAATCCTGTCGGTGCTCAAGGCGCGCTTTCCGGAATTGCCGGATCCGCACAAGGAGGACATCTGCTACGCCACGACCAATCGTCAGGAAGCCGTGAAACGGCTGGGCGAGGGGAGCGATCTGGTGCTGGTGGTCGGATCTGCCAACTCGTCCAACTCGGCCCGACTGGTCGAGGTGGCCCTGAGGGCCGGCGCCCGTGACGCCAGGCTGGTCGATGATGCCTCGGCTATCGACTGGCGCTGGTTCGACACGGCTCAGACAGTCGGCGTCACCGCAGGGGCCTCAGCGCCGGAGAAGCTGATCACCGATCTGGTGGATGCCATCAGCGCCCGCTTCGATACAACGGTGATCGAGGACGACGGCGTCAGGGAGGCCGTCACCTTCAAACTTCCGAGAGCCCTGGTCGACTGACCGGATCTAGAGGCCCGGCAGTTTGAAGCCGGGTGACCGGCGGGGCGAGATGACGATGGCGTTCTGGCCACCGGTCAGCGCCTGCAGGCGCTCATATTCCGTCGAGGGGTCGATCGGCACGACGCCGTCGGCGGTCAGCATGCGGGTCTCGGTCTGGGTCGACGGATCGTCCTGACGCCAGAACATGACACGGTTGGCCCAATTTTCTTCCTTGTGGGCGATGTCGCCGAACTGGTCGTCGATGACGTAGCGGATCGTGCCGTCAATCTCGCCGGTCCCGGCGCCGACGCGGGTGGCGAGGGCCTGCTCACCGGCCGAGCGGGTTACCGACTGGCGCTCCGAGGCCAGGATCTGGCGGGCGACCAGTTCAGGCGTCACGTCCTGCGGGCGGGGCTGGCCCGGTACCGGCGGGCGCAGGCCGTACTCGGGCGGCACCGACAGGGGCGCGCGCGACACGGTCAGGAACTCATCAGGGGTGACCTTGGTCAGGCCCACGCTCTGGCGGAACCCCGTGCAGGCCTGAAGGCTGAGACCGGCGACGGCGACAATGGCGAGGGCGAGAACTTTACGGTTACGCATGGATAGGCTCGGCTCCTGTGGCGCGGCGGGCACCTTGGATCTTAGTGAAGACCCTGTGATTACGACTTTTCGTTGGCGACGCCAACCTCGCGGGCGTCGCGTTCCGACAGGAAGGCGTCAACGATCAGCAGGATCACACCGATGGTGATGGCGCTGTCGGCGATGTTGAAGACCCAGGGGAAGATGCCGGTCCCGGAGAAATCAATGAAGTCGACCACGCCGCCGAAGCGGATACGATCGATGACATTGCCCAGCGCCCCGCCCATGACCAGCCCGATCGCCGTGATCAGCAGTCGGCGATTGGCACGCGTGGCCCACCAGGCGAGCGCGCCGGCCACGACCAGCGAGAACACCGACAGGATCCAGCGACCTGCCCCGCCACCGAACAGGCCGAAACTGACGCCGTCATTCAGCAGATAGGTGAACCGCAGGTACGGCGGCCAGATATCCAGCAGCCGGAAGCCGTTGGGGATCAGGGCCAGGTCGGTCGTGCCCAGCCGCGCCAGAACCCAGGCCTTGGTCAGCTGGTCGACGATGATGATCGTCAGGGCAAAGCCGTAGGCGGCCCAGGAGATGCGCGGGAGATTCATGACCGCAGGCGGTTAGCAGGAAGCCGCGATGAGGCGAAGCGAAAACCGCGTCATTGGGCCATGCGGATCAGTTCGTCGGCCAGCTCGGCGGTCAGATAGCCGTCGGCCAGCCGCCCGGTGTCGATCTGCCACTGACGCAGGGCGGCGCGCGTGTTGGCGCCGATGATCCCGTCGATGCCCTGGGTGTCGTAACCCATACCGGTCAGGGCGCGCTGGGTGCCGATTCGCTGATCGCGCGACAGGGGGGCGTCGTCCGGCCATGTCCGGGTCAGGCCCGGCTTGCCCTGGATGCCGTCGGCGGTCAGGCCGATGGCCAGGGCATAGGAGACCGAGTTGTTGTAGCGGCGGATCACATAGTGGTTCGGCAGGGCGAGGAAGGCCGGGCCGCGGGCGCCCTGCGGCAACAGCAGGGTCGCACCCTCGGCCTGCTCGGCCTGGGTGGGCACGCCGCCGTGGGCCAGGCGCACGCCGCGCGCGCTCCAGAAGGCCCAGTCGTGTCGCGGGCCTTCGGCCAGGCCATAGTCGAAATTGTCGGGCAGGATGACCTCATAACCCCAGGTCTGGCCGCGCTTCCAGCCGGCCTGATCCAGCAGGTTGGCGGCCGAGGCGAGGGCGTCGGCGTCGGAGCCCCAGATGTCGACCTGACCGTCGCCGTCCTGGTCAATGCCGAGGCGCAGATAGTTGTCCGGCATGAACTGGGTCTGCCCCATGGCCCCGGCCCAGCTGCCCTTCAGCCCCGAGCGGGCCCGGCGACCGTCGATGACGATGTCGAGGGCGTTCTTGAGCTGGCCCTCGGCCCAGTCCCGGCGGCGGCCGTCATAGGCGAGGGTGGCCAGCGACCGGATCACGTCAAAGTCACCCTGAACCTGACCGAAGGCGCTCTCCTGGGCCCAGATAGCCAGCAGGATCTCGGTCGGCACGCCGAAGCGCTGGACGACGGCCCACGGCACGCGGTCGGCCCGCTGCTTCGCCTGGGCGATTCGGGCCGGCGTCACGGCATTCTGGACATAGGCGCCGGCGGGCCGCGAGAATTCCGGCTGGTTCCCGTCCAGACGGACGACGGTGGGGTCGGGGCCCAGACCGGCCAGTTCACGCTCGTACTCGGCGCGGCGGGCGCCGCCGTGACGGTCGAGGAAACCCTGCTTCCAGCCGTCGAACCCGGCCTGGTCCGGAGCGGGATCGCTTGCCGGCGGGGTGGTGGCCGGGGGCGGGGTCACGGGTGTCGTTGGCTGAGCCGTTTCCGGCTGCGGCAGCGACGGTAGCGGCGGCTCGGGCAGCATGGGGGCGCAGGCCGCGACGGTACCGATCAGGATGAGGCGGGTGGAGATACGCATGATCACGAGGTTCGGGTCCTGTCGCGGGAGGTCGTAGGGCAGGGTGTGCAGTGTAAGCGCGCCGCCCCAACAAAGCGTTGCCATGATGGCCGTTTCCGGGCGAGAACTGCGGCACGGGAGACACAGGCACGGGCTGTGCCCCCGACGGCGCCCGGCGGATTGGTCCGAGAGGGGCGTTGACGTCTGCGCCGCCCCTCTTTATAGGCACCGCTCCGCCGCAAGTCCGGTCTTGCGGCTTTTTGTATTCTGATCAGCCCGCAGGACGAAAGACCATGAAGGTCCGCAGCTCTCTCAAGTCGCTCAAGGGTCGCCACCGCGACTGCAAGATCGTTCGCCGCAAGGGCGTGGTCTATGTGATCAACAAGACCGATCCGCGCTTCAAGGCCAAACAGGGCTGAGCACGGCGGTTTGGCCAGCCACGTCTGTGGCCGGTTGATCCATCCACAGGTCGCGGGCGATGTCCGCGGCCTTTTTCGTGCCTGACGTTGAGCCCCCGGGGCCCAGCCGTTAAGCCTGCCCCCTGATCCTTGCCTCGCCTGCGGAGACCCCCATGGCCGACGACGCCGCCTTTGAATCCAGCGCCGATGTGCTGACCTCGACCGCCCAGGGGCGCCTGCGCTCGCTGATCGAGCGGCTGGAGCGGCTGGAAGAGGACAAACAGGCCGTCATGGGCGACATGAAGGAGGTCTTCGCCGAAGCCAAGGGCGAGGGCTATGACGT
>CAXICH010000183.1:0-5038 GCA_964022245.1 uncultured Alphaproteobacteria bacterium | reverse complement strand
CGTCGACGCGGGCCGCCTCGAGCATCTCGTCGGGGATCGACAGGGCGTACTGGCGCACCAGAAACAGGCCGAAGATGGACGCCAGCCACGGCACCAGGGCGCCAGCATAGGTGTTCACCAGCCCCATGCCCTTGAGCATCAGAAACAGGGGAAGCGTGCCGATCTGGGCCGGGATAACCAGGGCCCCGATCAACAGTTGAAACAGGCGGTCGCGCCCGGCGAACTTCAGCTTGGCAAACGCGTAACCGGCCGGGACCGTGAAGCCGAGCGCCAGGACAGTGGCGAGGGTCGCCAGCGCAAAGCTGTTCCACAGATAGCGGCCCATGCCCTGGGTCACGAACAGGGTGCGGTAGTGGTCGAGCGTCCAGCTTTCAGGCAGCAGCGGCGGCGGGAAGGTGGCGGCCTCGCCGGTCTGCATGAAGCTGACCGAGACCATCCAGGCCAGAGGGAACAGCACCATCAGCGCGATGAAGGCGACGGCGAGGTTGAGCGCGATGACGCGGGGCTTCAGCTTCATTGCGTGGCCCCCAGACGCTTCGACACCCACAGCTGGATCAGGGTGATGGCGAAGATGCACAGGAACAGGATGAAGGCGACGGCCGAGGCGGAACCGAGGTTCCACCATTTGAAGCCCTCTTCGTACATGAAGTAGAGGACGGTCACGGTCGACTGGGCGGGGCCCCCTTGCGTCATCACATAGGGCTCGGCGAACAGCTGGAAGAAGGCGGCGACCGAGATGATGCTGACCAGCAGCAGGGTCGGGGCGATGGCCGGCAGGGTCACGTGGCGGAACTGTTTCCATGGGCCGGCGCCGTCGATGCGGGCGGCCTCGTACAGCTCATCCGGGACGGTCTGAAGCACGGCCAGGAAGATCAGCATATTGTAGCCGAAGGTCTTCCAGACCACGAACATCAGGATGGCGGGGATGGAGGTCGAGGGCTGGCCCAGCCAGTCGACGGCGGGCAGGCCGACCGAGGTCAGGCCCCAGTTGATTATGCCGTAGCGGGTGTGCAGCAGATAGTTCCAGAGCACTGCCGTGGCGACCAGGGTCGTCACATAGGGCGCAAAGAACATCACCCGCCAGATCGGCCGCCACAGCACCATGCGGGCATTGAGGATGACGGCGGCGGCCAGCGACACGGCCAGCGTCAGGGGCACGCCCAGCACGCTGAACCAGACCGTGTTCCTCATCGCCCCCCAGAACAGGGAATTACCCAGCAGGTTCTGATAGTTGTCGAGACCGACGAAGCGCAGATTGTTCAGATCGGCCAGCGCATAGATGTCGAAATCGGTCAGGCTGAGGAGCAAGGCCGAGACCATCGGAATGACGAAGAACAGCCCGATGGCGATCAGGGACGGCGCGACAAAGCCCCAGGCGGCGCGGGTGCGTTTGCGGTGGTCCGAGCGCCGGGGCGGACGGGTCGCTTCCCGCGTAGCGGCAGGGGCCGTGACGATCTGCATGGTCATGAGGCCCCTCCCCTCTCCAGGATCCAGCGGCGTTTTTCAAGCAGGCGGTCAGCGCGGCGGTCGATCTCGGCGGCGGCGGTCTCAGGCGTGTATTCGCCGCGCACCATTCGCTCGGCGACGATCTGCATCTCCGTGACGATGCGCTCCCACTCCGGCGCCTTGGGCACGGCTTCGGCGCGGGCCAGCTGGGCCTTGAACGGCAGGATCATGGGGTCCGAGGCCAGGGCTGGCGCGGACCAGGCGCTTTCGCGGGCCGGGAGGCTGCCGGTAATCTGGTTGAATCGAACCTGGGTTTCGGGCTCCAGCAGATAGCGGACCCAGGCCCAGGCGGCCTCAGGATTACGGGTCGAGCGGAACACGGCCAGCGACGAGCCGCCGGGGGCCGAGGCACCGGGACCGTCAGGCCCCGGAATGCCGGCGGTGGCCCATTCGGTTTCGGGCGGCAGGCGATTGCGGAAATCCCCGATCGACCAGGGGCCTGAGAAGTAGAAGCTGAAATAGCCGCGCTGGAACTCGGTCCAGACGTTCGAGATCTGGGTGGCGGAGACCAGGGGCGCCAGACCCTCGTCGAACAGGCTCTTGTAGAAGGCCAGCGCCGCGATGAAGCCGGGGCTGGAGAAGTTACCGCGCGTGGCCTGATCGGCCAGGAGGGGCTCGTCAGCCTGAAGTCCGAACGTCAGAAGCTGCTCGAACTCATTGACGGGCAACAGGATTGCATAGTTGCCGTCTCCTGCCACGCGCTTGATGGCGTGCATGGACTCCTTCCACTCGGCCCAGGTGACAGGGACGCTGTCATAGCCCGCACGGGCCAGGATATCGGTGCGGCAGAACAGGAGGCGGGTGTCGACATACCAGGGCGTGGCGACGGCCTGACCATCCACGCGATTGGTTTGGAGCACGGCGGCGAACTGGTCGGTCAGCAGGTCAGATGCGAAGGCGGGCGTCGCCGACAGCGCGCCGATGGCGGCCATTTCCGAGACCCAAGTATTGCCGATCTGGCTGATGTCCGGAAGGGAGTCGCCGGCATAGGCCGTCAGCAGCTTCTGGTGCGCCGCCGTCCAGGGCACGGCCTGCACCTCGACGGCGATGCCCGGGTTACGACGTTCGAACTCGGGCACCAGTTGCGGCACGGCGGTGCCCTCGGCCCCCATGGCCCAGAAGGTCAGGGGCGTGCGCCCGTCGCTGCGACCTGTGCAGCCCGCCGTTGCAAGCGCCGCCGTCGATCCGGCCAGCCAGCCCAGCGCCGTCCTGCGGTCGGGCCGGATCAGTGTCATGCGCGATCCAGCCAGCCGCCCTCGAAGCCGGCGCGCTCAAGGCCCCGGATCAGATTGGGCTCGCCGTGCATGTGGTTCCATACCAGGTTGCTGCGGTGGTTCTCGATCATGACCACAATGGGCCCCTGGTCGATGCCCAGATAGTCGCCGTTCACCCAGCCGATGTCGGGCACGATCTTGCCGTGCATCAACGGGCCGTCGCGCTCGGTCAGGGTCGGGTTGAAGGAGTCGAGGAAGCCCCACTCGGTATAGAGGGCCTCGCCATAGCGCGCCTTCATGGCCTTGAGGCAGGCGGTCACGGCATCGGGCGCGAAGGGCATGGAGGCCATGGCGGCGGTCGGGGCGATCGTGCCGTCATCGCGCTCGCCCGGGCCGCGGGCCGAGTAGCTGAAGAATTCGCGCGCGCGCCCGTTGATCGTCTGGGTGAAGTCGCCCGGCCCGTCGCAGGCCGTCAGACCCCAGACCTCATCGTCATAGCCGGCCCAGCCCATGGGGTTGGTGCGGGCGTAATACTGCTGGGCTTCGGCAGCGCGGACGCTGTTCTCGAAATAGTCGAAGTCGCCGATCTCGGCCGATTTCTCGCGCATCCAGGCGTCGCGGATGCCGCGGAAGTCGATGAACATATGGCTGTACTGGTGTCCGAACATCGGCGCGAAATGCAGGTGCGGGGTGCCGTATTCGTCCGTCCAGCTGTCGCCGTAGACCGAGCACCACTCCTCCCAGACGCCGGGGGGGACCGGGTGGGTCGAGCTGCCGAGGGCCAGCAGCAGGACGATCATGCCTTCGTTATAGACGTGCCAGTCATGCGGGATGTGGCCGGTCTCGGGATGCCACCCCATGGAGATCAGGTTGGGGCGGACCATCGCCCAGTCCCACTCGACCCGGTCGTAGATGGCCTGGGCCTTTTCGCGGATCTCGGTCTCGCCGGCGTCTTCGCCGTCGAAATAGCGGGCGGCGAACAGCATGCCGCCCAGCAGCAGGGCTGTGTCGACGGTCGACAGTTCGGTCGTACCGAACCGGTGGCCGGTGTCCATGTCGAGGAAGTGGTAGAAGAAGCCCTTGTAGCCCGTCACGCCGGTCGCCCCGGGCCCCTGGGGCGCGTCGTGGAAGAAGCGGAGGGTGGTCAGGGTGATGTCGCGCGCTTCGTCGCGGGTCATCCAGCCGCGCTCGACCCCGACGGGCCAGCAGGTCAGGGCAAAGCCGACCGCCGCGACCGAAGAAAATGACGGGGTGGGCCAGCGGTCGGGCGTCAGACCGGTACGCGGGTCGGTGACATGGCGAAACCAGTCGAAGGTGCGCTTCTGCAGCTCTTCGACATCGGCATCGAGCGTGACCGGAGCCGCTGCGGTATCGCCCTGGCCGCGTCCACAGGCGGAAAGGCCCAAAAGACCCGCACCCGCCACCGAAGCCAGAAGAAACCGTCTGCGATCCATGCTCACACCTTACGCGACTGTCGGGCCAAACCCGAAAACACAAAAAAGAGGGGCCGCTCCCCACGCTCGGTGAGAGGCGGCCCCAGGCTCAGGAGATCAGAACTTGTAGCGCGCGCCGAACTGGAAGGTCCGGGTCGGGAACAGCACCCGCGAGGGCTGTCCGAAGTTCGGATTGGGGCTGGCGGCAGAGCCGGTCCCCCCGTCGAAGCCGGCGTAGTTGTCGAAGTTGAAGACGTTGATGGCGTCCACATACACCGACAGTTCCGAGCCGTTCGGCAGGCCGAAGTCCTTGGTCAGGCGCAGATCCAGATTCCGGTAGGCGAAGGCGTTCGGAATGATGAAGCTGTATTTCTCGGGCTCGCCACCATACGGGCGGTAGTAGAACCGCGAGCCCGTTCGGTCGAACACGTCAAACGGTGTGCCCGATCCCAGGGTCAGGATACCCGACAGCTGGAAGTCCCACGGCAGGTCGACGATGCCGTTGGCGACGATACGGTGTTCTTCATCATTGGCCGAAGGCCGGGTCGGCGAGGTCTCGACGCTGAAGCAATCGAAGCAGAAGGCGTCATTGCCGCCGTTCTGGGTCGACTCCGACCACGTGTAGGCGACGTTCAGACCCCAGCCGGACTCCCGCGTATAGGGCTTGTCCAGCTTGACGTAGAGGGCGGTGAACTCACGCTCCTTGTTGTGATCCGACACCAGATAGGTGCGGTAGGGGTTCGAGCCGCCGGGCGAGCAGAAGCCGCCGTTATCGCCGAAGCCACCGCCGTCGTTGCCGAACGTAGGTTCGCGGCAGCGATTCAGATACTGCCAGGTGAACTCGTTTTCGGTCTTGCCATAGGCCAGGGTGAACTCGGTCTGCCA
>CAXICH010000182.1:0-5040 GCA_964022245.1 uncultured Alphaproteobacteria bacterium | reverse complement strand
GGGTCACGCGCGGCTTCGACGGCGACACCCCCTCCAAGCCGTTCGGCGGCGAGGAGGACTTTGCCTTTACGCCCGACAGCGAGGCGATCGTCTTCTCGGCCCGCGAGGCCGGGTCGACCGAGCCGTGGAGCACCGACTTCGACCTGTGGCTGACCGATGGCCTCAGCGACAGCGGCGACTTCACCAATCTGACCGACAGCAATCCCGCCTGGGATGCCGGTCCGGTGTTCTCGCCCGACGGACGCACCCTGGCGTATCGCGCGATGTCCCGCCCCGGCTTCGAGGCCGACAAATTCGGCATCCTGCTGCGCGCCATGGAGGCCGGTCAGGTCGGCCACGTCGCCGCCAACTGGGATCGCTCGGCCGACAGTCTCGCCTTCAGCCCCGACGGCAACACCCTCTATGTCGCGGCCCAGGACACGGGCCACCACCGCCTGTTCGCCATCGACACCCGCAACGGGGTCGTCATCCCCTTCACCGGTGAAGGCTCGGTCGGCAGCCATACCCTGACCCCGTCGGGCATCGTCTATGCCCAGGCCGCGCTGGATCAGCCCGGCGACCTCTGGTTCAAGACCTATCGCGGCCGCGAAATGCCGCGCCGCCTGACCGAGATCAATCCGGTCGTGGGCGAGCTGGCCTTCGGCGAGGCCGAGCAGTTCACCTTCGAGGGCTGGAATGACGAGACCGTCCACGCCTGGGTGATCAAGCCCGCCAACTATGTCGAGGGCGAGAAATATCCGGTCGCCTTCCTGATCCACGGCGGGCCGCAGGGCACCTTCAGCAACAACTGGTCATGGCGCTGGAACCCCCAGACCTATGCCGGCGCCGGCTATGCGGTGGTGATGATCGATTTCCACGGCTCGGTCGGCTACGGCCAGGCCTTCACCGACGCGATCAGCCAGCACTGGGGCGACCGTCCGCTGGAAGACCTGCAGAAGGGCTGGGCCCACGCGCTGGAGACCTATGAGTTCCTCGACGGCGACCGGGCCTGCGCGCTCGGGGCGTCCTACGGGGGCTATATGGTCAACTGGATCGCCGGCAACTGGCCCAATGCCTTCAAATGCCTGGTCAATCACGACGGGGTGTTCGACACCTTCAACATGGGCTTCGCCACAGAGGAGCTGTGGTTCACCGAGTGGGAAAACGGCGGCACGCCGTGGGAAAACCCGCGCGGCTATCAGGAATTCAACCCGGCCAACCATGTCGACAGGTGGAACACGCCGATGCTGGTCATCCACGGCGAGCAGGACTTCCGCATCCCGACCTCGCAAAGCCTCTCGGCCTTCACCGCCCTGCAGCGTCAGGGCATCGAGAGCCGCCTGCTGATCTTCCCGGACGAGAACCACTGGGTCCTCAAGCCCCAGAACAGCCTGCAGTGGCACAATGAGGTGTTCGGCTGGCTGGACAAACACATCGGCGAATAAGCCGTCGCTGGAGGCATGAAAAAGGGGACGCCGGATCAGACCGGCGTCCCCTTCGTCATATCTGGATTGGGCGCCTAGCGGCGCAGGTCGGCGCGTTGCTCGCTGATCCGCTCATAGCGGGCGTACTCGCGCTCGGTCATGCAGCGCGGGGCCTCCCAGCGTTCGCCAGCGTCGCGCGCTGCCAGCAGGTCGCGGGCCGAAACGAACACCGGCCGCTCGCCATATTCCCGCTGGAAGCTGGCACGGGTGGCGGAATCCTCGGCACAGATCATCACGGCCTGGGCCGGGGCCTTGGCCGTCTCGGGATCGACCGAAGCCGAGGCGGGCATGGCGGCCGCAAGGGCCAGACCGACGGCAAGGGACAGGGACAGGGCAGTGCGGATCATGGGCGCGAGCCTCCATAAAAAGGGGGACGCTCTCAGGCGTCTTCCCGCACAGAATGCGCCGATTGATCTCAATGTAAATATTATATGACAGTTTGTGACAGAAAAAATGACATCTGCTTGGTATACGGTCTGTTTCTCCATGACCACGCGCGTCTTCCCGTCATGCTCGGGCTTGACCCGAGGATCGGTGTCGCCCGCGACGAGATACGGTCGGACCGGACCGATCCTCCGATCAAGTCGGAGGATGACGCGAGGCTGAGGGCGGTGGCTCGCATTGCCGACTTACGAAATCCCGGTCCCTTCAATGCCCGTTCTCCTACTCGCAGCGTTCTCCCCGACCTGGTCCCGGCCTCGCCCATACTGTCCGGTTGCCACAGCCCGGAGGACAGAGGCGCGCCCATTCCAGACCATTCAGACGGTTCAGACGGTATTTTTTGCACCGCCCCGCCACCACGACCCCCGCTCCGGGGCAGCCAAATCGCCCGTTCGCGCGTATCTAGGGTCCCCATGACGTTCCCGAGTGCCTCCATGACCCGCCGTGCCACCCTGGCCAGCCTGCTGGCCGGGCTTGCCGCCGCCTGTTCGCCGTTGGGCCTGCTCAACAGTCTGGGCCCGCGCGATTCCGGGGCCCGGCGCGTGGCCCGCGACCTGCCCTATGGCGACGATCCGCGCCAGAAGATGGATATCTATGCTCCGACGGGGGCTTCCACGGCCGCCCCGGTGCCGACGCTGGTGTTCTTCTATGGCGGCGGCTGGGATTCCGGCTCGCGCGAGGTCTACGGCTGGGCGGCCCAGGCGCTGGCGGCCCAGGGGTTCGTCGTCGTCCTGCCGGATTACCGGCTGGTGCCCGAGGTCCATTTTCCCGGATTCGTTGAGGATGCGGCCCTGGCCACGGCGGTGGCCGCCGATCGGGTGCGGGATCTCGGCGGCGATCCGGACCGGCTGGGCGTCATCGGCCATTCGGCCGGCGCCCATCTCGCCATGATGATTGCGCTGGACCGGCGCTATATGGCCGCCGTCGACCGGCCCGGACTGATCAAGGCCGCGGCCGGGCTGGCGGGCCCCTATGAATTCCTGCCCTTCGACGTGAAGGCCTCCATCAATGCATTTGGCCGGGCCCCTGACCCCACCCTGACCCAGCCGATCACCTTCGCCCGTGCGGATGCCCCGCCGCTGTGGCTGGGCCACGGCACCGACGACGACGTTGTCCACGCCGAAGACACCCGCCTTCTGTGTGAACGGATGGACGCCGTCGGCGGCACCTGCACCGCCCGGTTCTATGAGGGGCTGAACCACGCCGACCTCGTGGCGACCTTCTCGCCCCTGTTCCGCAAGAAGGCCCCCGTGCTGGCCGAGGTCTCTGACTTTTTCCACCGGACCTTGGATCGCCCCGCCTGAGCGCGCACACTGCGGCCACGCTTGAAGGAGGATCCGTCATGTTGTGCCGTCTCGCTGTTGCCCTGGCCCTGACGCTGGTCACCGCCGCCCCGGTATGCGCCCAGACCGCCGTCGAACGGGCCGAGGCCGCCTATCTGGCCGCGACGCCGTTGCCGGTCGATGCCCGGGACGAAGCCCGCGAGTGGCGCGAATGGTGGCATGAAGCCGATCCCGCCGAGCGTCCGATCATGGAGGCGGAACGGGTGGCCGACCTGGAACGCGCCACCGACCGCGACCTCGCGTTGGCGGGCCATGTCACGAATTTCGACAGTCTCGCCACCGCCTGTCCGCCGCTGGGGCCGGACGCGTGCCGGGTCGAGGCTGCTGGCGTCATGATCGTGCCGGCCGACGCTGACGCGGAGCGCGCCGCCCGCAGTCTTTACTGGCAACAGCTCAGAACGGGCGGCGAGCGAGACATGCCCCGGGCTGCAATCATCCTCTACACGCTCATGCCGGATGGACAGCTCAAGGCCCGCAGCTGGGTTCAGACCGCGATCGTCCATGAGCCGCCGGTCCTGATCGAAGGGTACGGGGACCTCTATATCGCCGTGCCCGGCTATCACGACGGCACAGGGCGAATGAATGCCGATGTCCTGTTCCGCTGGACGCCGGAGTCCGACCGACCGTTCACCCAGATCGATGTGACGAGCTGGAAGGCGGACCTCGCCGATCAGCTGCCGGCGGGCCTCGAGGTGTGGAAGGGCGTCGGCTACCGCTGGCCAGCCCTGATGGCCGAAACCGGCCTGTGGCAAGCCAATGACGCCAACTGCTGTCCGACCGGCGGCGACGCCTGGCTGTCGCTGGCGATCGACGGAGACCGGCTGGTGATCGAACACCTGCAGGTGAATGATCCGGTCATCACCGCCGCCTCGACTGTTCCGGCCGACATCCTGGCCTGGGCGGGGCGGCGCCTCGGCTGCGATCACTGGCTGGGTGAAGAACCCTACGACGCCGACCGTGCGGCCGACATCGAGGCCGCCGTCAGCGACCTCCAGTGCCGGACAGTTGATGCGGATGAGGCGGCCCTGCTCGACCGCTATGCCGGGGACGCGGTTTCGCTGGCCCTGATCGAGCGGGTGCGTGGCGGCGACTAGGGTACCGTCTCGCCAAGGTCATACTGTTCCGCTAGAGGAGGCCATGACAGAACACATGACCCCCGACGCGGTAATCGACCGCCTTGAATCCCTCTACGCCAAATCCGTCGACACCCTGCGCCAGGCGGTGCGGGACTTTGTCGACCACGGCACCCGCCCGGACCCGGCCGCCCGGGCCGACGGCCTGTTCGCCTATCCCGAACTGCGCATCCGCTGGCATGGCGACCGGCCCCAGGACCTTCAGCCCCGCGCCTATGCCCGGCTGTCGAAACAGGGGGCCTATGCCACCACGGTCACGCGCCCCGACCTGTTCCGCAGCTATCTGAAGGAACAGCTGACCCTGCTGGCCGACGAATATGACGCGACCTTCGAGGTCGGCCTGTCGCGCCAGGAAATCCCCTTCCCCTATGTGCTGGACGGGGCCGAGGTTGCGCTGGACCGGTCGATGACGGCGGCGCTGGCCCGCTGGTTCCCGACGACCGAGCTGGCCCATATCGGCGACGAGATCGCCGACGGCCTGTTCGATACCTCGGGTGACTTTCCGCTGTCGCATTTCGACGGCCTTCGGACCGACTTCTCGCTGGCGCGGCTGAAGCACTACACCGGCACGCCGGTCGATGACGTCCAGTCCTATGTGCTGTTCACCAACTACAACCGCTATGTCGACGAGTTCGTCAGCTGGGCCATCGCCGAGCTGAA
>CAXICH010000181.1:0-5049 GCA_964022245.1 uncultured Alphaproteobacteria bacterium | reverse complement strand
CGTTGTTGGCGGCCGTGCCGAACACCTTGGGCTCGAACGGGATGATCAGGCTGGGGTGTACCCCCAGCGCCGCGCCGAAGTCCTTGGCCGGAATCTCGGGCCGTCCCGGAACCCCGACCTGGTTCAGCACCAGACGCGGGGGAGCGTCGTTGGGCCGGCCCTGACGGACCAGGTCGATCATGTTCTTGGCGTTGCGCAGCGAGGCGAGGTCCGGGGTCGCCACCACCACAACCTCGTCGGCCGAAATCAGGCTCCGGCGCATCCAGCCGCTCCAGATGTGCGGCAGGTCCAGCACCACGAAGGGCGCCGTCGAGCGGATGCGGCTGGTGACCTCCTCGAACGCCTCGACCGAGATGTCCCAGTCGGCCTCGAGCGTCGCCGGGGCCGCGAACAGGCTCAACTTGTCGGTGCAGCGGACCATCATCCGGTCCAGCAGGGTGGCGTCCAGCCGGTCCGGCTGGCTGAGCGCGTCCGCCACGCCGTTCAGGGGGTCCTGGTTGAAGTCCAGACCCGCCGTACCGAATGGCAGATCATAGTCGACGATGACGGTGTTGGCGCCGATCCGCTCGCTCATGGCATAGGCGGTGTTATGAGCGACCGAGGACGCCCCGGTCCCTCCGCGCGCTCCGACGAAGGCGATCGACCGGCCGACAAACGGCTGCGCCGGATCCGAGAACAGCCCGCCGATGGCTGCGATCAGCTGCAGCGGCTGCAGCGGGGCGACCAGATATTCGCTGACCCCGCGCCGCATCAGTTCGCGGAACAGCAGGATGTCGTTGGTGGCCCCGATCACGACTACCTTGGTGCCCGCGTCGCAGACCTCGGCCAGTCCGTCGATCTCGGCCAGGAGGCTGTGCGGGTCCTTGAGGCATTCGACGATGATCAGCGGCGGCGTCGGCTCATGGGCATAGGTTTCGATGGCTGCCGGAATGCCGCCCACGCGGATATGGGTGGTGGCCCGGGCCATGCGCCGGTCCTTGCCGGCCCGGTCAGCCGCCGCCAGCGTATCCTGACGCTCGGCAAAGACGTGGATGGCGATGCGCGGGATCGACACGCCGGAGGTGTCCTGCTGGCCATAGCCCGGATTGGAAGCCACCTCGGGCAGGGCCGGTTCGATCGGCGCCAGCGCCGCCGACGCACCGGCAACCATATCACCGACGGGGTTGAAGGGTTCGCTCTCGCTGTACGGGGCGGCGGGGACGGCGGCCGCAGGAAAGGCTGCGGGCTCGCTGCCGAGGGGAGCGGTGAACTGCAGCGGCTCATGTACAGGCGCAGGAGCAGGCGCCGGCCCGCGCGCATCCGGCCGGGCATAGCTCATGTCCAGGTCGAAGGACTCGTCCAGGTCCGCGTCATAGGCGTCTTCAGGTCTGGGAAAGGCTGAGGCGTTCATCGGGCCCTATTCCACCGCCCGCGCGATGCGGCCGCTGACCAGTTCGTCCTGGGGTGCCGAGGTCGGCTGACCGGCACGGTAGTTCTGGAAAACCACGGCGGCCCGGCCCGAGTCGGCCGGGGTCATGGCGCGCGGACGCACGATGTCGCGCGGATCGTCGATCTGGGCAGCCATGTTCGCCGTCACGGAGCAGCCGAGGCCGGGCGAAGGGGCATTCGAATAGCGCGGACGGCCAGCGCTGTTGACCGCGGCACAGTTCGGGATGACCGCCTGTACGATATCGAAGCCGACCAGCACCGGGGCGCGCGGATCGGGGGCATCATACCCCTCGAGGCGGATACGCTCGTCGGGCACGCCACGCGCGGTCAGGGCTGCCTTGACCGACCAGGCCATGTCGGCCGCCGCCGCATCGCCGCCACCCGGCGCCTGGATCAACACCCCGCCGGTTCCCGACGCCCAATAGCGCTGGACGAGGGCGTCGATGGCCGCGCTCTGGTTGGTCGACATGCCGCGCTCGTGGACGGCAAGGGCAATGCGGTCGAGGCCCGGCTCGACCTGCATATAATACTGCGAAACGGGCGTCAGAGGCGTGATGCCTCCGGCGCCCCCGCCGCCGCAGGCCGACAGGGCGAACGCTGCGGCCGCGACCGTCAGAACGGCAAGGGTGCGAGGAGTGCGTGCGGTCATCTGCGGCCTCATTCGATCACATAGCCGACCGGGCCGACCCAGCGGGCCGGGCTCTCGTCGCCCGTCTGGCGCGGCGGTCCATAGGTTCGGGTCAACTGGCCGAACAGCAGGGTCGAGGCGTCGCCCGCTATGGTCAGACCATCGGCCGGAGTCTGCAGCCGGTCGGGGCTGGTGGGCGAGACGATATAGGCCTCGAGAATGATCACCAGCTCCGTCTCGTTCGACAGATAGTCGCGCGACCGGAACAGGCCCCCGGCCACCGGGATGTCACCCAGCAGCGGCAGCTGATCGAGGTTCTGGCGCGTGTCTTCCCGCAGCAGGCCCGCGATCATCAGCGAGCCGCCGGATGGCAGCTCCACCGTCGAGGAGGCGCGCCTCACGTTGAGTGCCGGAATGACCAGCGCATTGTCCGCCGTCCCGCCGAGGGTAAAGGCCCCCGAAGTCGTCAGCTCCGACACCTCGGTCGACAGCTGAAGCGAGATCCGGCCTCCCGACAGGACGATCGGGCGGAAGGCCAGGCGCACCCCGTAGGGCTTGAACTCGATGAGGATATTGCCGCGATCGTCGCGGCCGACGGGCACGGGGAACTCCCCGCCCGCCAGGAATTCGGCATTCTCGCCAGAAACCGAGGTCGCATTGGGTTCGGCCAGCACCCGGACCAGTCCCGCGCGCTCGAAGGCCCGGATGGTCCCGGTCAGTCCCTCGCCGTCATTGTTGGCATCTGTATAGCGCACACTGCCGCCGCCCAGCTGGCTGCCGGCGACGCCGAACGTCGCCGAATTGGTCAGCTGCAAGCCGTCTCCCACGGTGTCGAGAATGGCGCTGACATCCAGACCCAGCTGTTTGACGGCCGTGCGCTGCACCTCAATGACGCGGGCGCGGACCATCACCTGATCCGAGCCCGTGATGGTCATCATGTTGATGATTTTCTCGGGCGCATCGACGAAGGCGCTGGCGATCTGGGTAACGCGATCGGCCTCGCCGGGGCTGGAAACCGTCCCGGTCAGCAGGATCCGGTCGTTGACCGCCTCAGCCCGCACATCGGTGCCCGGCAGGATGCGGCCCAGCGTGTCCTGGAGGGCGCTGACGCCGGCATCGACGCGGATACGCAGGGTCAGGATCGACCGTCCGGCGGAATCAAGGAAGACGGCATCGGTCTCGCCGGGGGCCAGGCCAATGATGGTGATGCGGCGCGGCGTGTGCAGCACGGCCTCGGCCACGGTTGGGTTGGACACGATCACATCGCGCGCGTCATTGGGCAGGTCCACCGCCATCGACGTGCCGCGCGGCAGGCTGACCAGACGCGTGCCGGTGCCCATGGTCACCACTTCGCGGCTCTGGGCCTGAACCGGCAGGGCCGTGAAGGGCATGCCCAGCAACAGGGTGGCCACGGCCGCCAGGGTCGCGCCACCGCATCGGAACAGGCGGGACATCGGGCTCATTGGACTACCACCACTTCGGTTTCGCCGCCGCGATAGACGCGCACCGTGCCGCTGTCGGCGCTGGGCGCAGCGCCCACCCGTCCGGAAGGACCACCGGTGTCGGCATAGGAGCGGAGGACGAGGCTGAGTTCGCCCTCGGACTTGGCCAGCGCCAGCGCTTCGGCATCGCCGGGCCGGACCTCAAGCGTCGCCGTGGCCCCCACCACCGCCTGCTCGCTGTCCGAGACGCTGGTGGCCTGGTCAATGGCCAGAACCTTGACGTTCTGCAGGACGGTCGACGAGGCAAAGCGCGGCCGGTCGCCTTCCTGGGCGCCCATGTTCGCCAGGTTGGTCTCGCGCGTCAGTAGCACATCGACCCGGTCGCCCGGCAGGATGAAGCCCCCGGCAGCGGTCTCGACCGTCACGCGGATGGCCATGGCGCGCATGCCCGGCTCCAGATAGGCGGCCATATAGCCGCTGTCCCCGGCCGGCACGACTTTGCGCGCGACGATCGGCTCTCCGGCCAGGATGGTCTCGCGCACGACGGCGCCGACGAAATCAGATTTGGAGGCCTGGGTGACAGCCTCGGTGGCGGCCCGGGTCACGCGCGCCACAGCGCCTTCCGGCTTCTGGGCCACGGGTGCGGTCTGTCCCCTGGCAGGGATCGGCACGGTACCGTCGGTGACATAGCTGGCGTCGACCGCGCTGACGGCCCAGTCCTTCCAGACCATGTCCGCGGCGGTCAGGCGGCTGCCCGCCTCGAGGTCCTTGGCCGCGACGAGGACCTTGGCCATCGGCTCGGTCGGCTCAGCGGGAGATTCCGCGGCGGCAGGCGTGGTCGGCTGGCCCGAGGACGAGCCCATCGTGCGCACCACCAATGCCAGGCCGATGGCAGAGATGGCCGCAACACAGATCACGAGGATACGGGCGGGCTTCATCAAGGGTCTCCGACGGCGAATGGCCGACCCGAATCAAGCCTCGGGTCACCTGACCGTTAACGACCATGAAGCCCGCGAGTTAACGCTCCCCTAAGCGTGGATTCACAGGTGCTTGCCGTCCTAGAGGCCGGCGGCGAACCGCTCGACCAAGGTACTGGCCGGATAGGCGAGCAGCACCCCCGTCGCGATCGCAACGCCATAGGGAATATCGCCCTTGGGCTCCATCAGCTGGGACACCCAGCCGGGCACGCCGGACAGATAGGGTCGGGCGTGGAACCGGGCAAAGATCAGCGCCAGACAGAACACCCCGCCGGCGATGCCGGTCCACAGCAGGAAATATCCGGACCCCGTGACCCCAAGCCACAGGCAGGAGGCCGCCATCAGCTTGGCATCGCCGCCCCCGATCCAGCGCAGGGCGAACATGCCGGCACCGGCAAACAGGGCCAGCAGCGCCACGCCAACATGGGCGGCAACGGTCGAGAGTGGCAGACCCACCGCCAGCGCCGTCGGAAAGAAGGCTCCGATCAGGATCAGCGAGATCCAGTTGGGAATGGACATCGACGTCAGATCCTTGAGCCCGGCGACGAGCACCAGGGCCGGCAGGGACGCCAGA
>CAXICH010000180.1:0-5101 GCA_964022245.1 uncultured Alphaproteobacteria bacterium | reverse complement strand
AGGCGGGTGTGGGCCTGCAGCTGTTCCACGGCCGGGGCGGCGCGGTCGGCCGGGGCGGTGGCTCCAGCTTTGCCGGGGTCGTGGCGCAGCCGCGCGGGACGGTCGAGGGGCGCATCCGCGTCACCGAACAGGGCGAGGTCATTGCCAACAAGTACGGCGAGCCCGGTGTGGCCCGGCGCAACCTCGATGCCCTGACCAGCGGCGTGGTGCTGGCCTCGCTTCGCAAGGAGAGCGGGGAAGGTCCGGCCGAACGGCATGGCGCCCTGATTTCCTGCCTCAGCGAGGCGTCGATGCAGGCCTATCGCGCCTTGGTCTATGAGACGCCCGGCTTCATCGACTATTTCCGCGCCGCCACGCCCATTTCGGAATTGTCGGAGCTCAAGATCGGCTCGCGCCCGGCCTCGCGCAGTTCCTCGACCCGGATCGAGGACCTGCGGGCCATCCCCTGGGTGTTCAGCTGGAGCCAGTCGCGGGTCATGCTGCCGGGCTGGTACGGGTTCGGCTCGGCGGTTGCCGGTCTTCAGGATGCAGAGGTCGACACCCTGCGGGGACTGGTCGGGGACTGGCCCTTCCTCGCCACCCTGATCCAGAACATGGAAATGGTCATGGCCAAGTCGGACATGGCCGTGGCCCGCCGTTATGCCGGACTGGTGCCGGACCGGGCTCTGGCCGAGGACATCCACGGCCGGATCGCCGCTGAATGGCAGTTGACCCATGACGCCGTCATGCGCCTGACCGGTCAGTCCGGCCTGCTGGAGCGCCAGCCCGAACTGGCGCGCCTGATCCAGCTGCGCCTGCCCTATATCGAGCCGCTCAACCATGTGCAGGTCGAACTGATCCGGCGTCGCCGGGCGGGGGACGACGACCCCGCGGTGCGCGAGGGCATCCTTGTGGCCCTGAACGGCATCGCCGCGGGCCTCCGGAACAGCGGCTGACAAAAGGGGCCGGAGGATCGCTCCCCCGGCCCCATATCCTCATCTCATCGCGCTCAGGCAGCGAGCCGCCGCGCGGCGAGCGGTAGCGCCCGTGGCTAGTTCACCGGGAAGCCGCGCACGCGCAGCAGGGCCGCCACGTCCGGGTCCCGTCCGCGGAAGCGGCGATAGGCCTCACCCCGGTCGGTGGTGTTGCCCTCCGACAGGATGATCGACTTGTAGTCGGCGGCGATCTGCGGATTGAAGACGTCGCCCGAGCCTTCGAAATAGGCCCAGGTATCGGCGTCCATGACCTCGGACCAGAGGTAGCTGTAATAGCCCGCCGAATAGGCATCCGAGGTGAACAGGTGATTGAACTGCGGCAGGCGGTGCCGCATCACGATCTCGTCCGGCATGCCGTAACGCGCCAGGCTTTCCCGCTCGAAGGCATCGATGTCGGTCGGCGGGTTGGCCCGGGTGTGCAGGTCCATGTCGACCAGGGCCGAGGACAGATAGCTGACGGTGGCATAGCCCTGGTTAAAGGTGGCCGCCGCCTCGATCTTGTTGACCAGTTCCTGCGGCATGGGCTGACCCGTTTCGACATGCTTCATGAAGCCGTCGAGGATCGGGCGCGACAGCACCCAGTGCTCGTGCACCTGCGACGGATACTCCACATAGTCCCGCGGCGTGCCGCCCAGCGACGGGTAGGTCACCTTGTAGGACAGATAGTGCAGGGCGTGTCCGAACTCGTGGAACAGGGTCTCGGCATCGTCGAGCGAGATCAGCAGCGGCTGGCCGGCTTCGGCCTTGATGAAGTTGTTATTGTTCGAGACCAGCTGGTTGCCACCCCCGTCATAGGCCCAGCCCAGACGGTAGCTGGTCATCCAGGCGCCCGAGCGCTTGCCCGGGCGGGCGAAGTCGTCCGAATAGAACAGGCCGACATGGCGCCCCGACGCCTTGTCCTTGACCTCGAACACCTCGACGTCGGGATGGAAGACCGGCACCGATCCGGCGGGCACCGGTGTGAAGGTGTAGCCGTACAGGCGCTCGGCCATGTAGAAGGCGCCGCGCTTGACCGCGTTCAGTTCGAAATAGGGCTTCAGCTCGTTCTGATCGAGGTCGTACTTCTGCTTCCGGACCTTCTCGGCATAATAGAGATAGTCCCAGGGCTCGATGTCATGACCCGCGATGGCGCGCATGTCGGCGACCTCCTCGGCGACCCGCGCCTTGGCCGGTTCCCAGACCCGCATCATCAGGTCCATGGCCGCCTCGGGCGTCTTGGCCATGGTGTCCTGCATGCGCCATTCGGCATGGTGGGCGTAGCCCAGAAGACGGGCGCGTTCGGCCCGCAGCTTCACGATCTCGGCGATGGTGGCATTGGTGTCGTTGGCGTCGCCATTGTCGCCGCGGTTGACGAATTTGCGCCAGACCACCTCGCGCATGGCGCGGTCATCGGCGAAGCTCAGATAGGGATCGACACTGGAACGCGTGTTGACGATCGCCCAGCCCTCGACGTTCCGGTCGCGCGCGGCTGCGGCCGCAGCGGCCTTGTTCGAGGCGGGGAGGCCGGCGGTCTGGGATTCGTCGGTCAGCACCGTCCAGGTGTTCTCGTCAGCGACCACAGCCTGGCCGAAGCGGGTGAAGGCGCTGGACAGGGCCGAGTTGATGCGGCCCAGCTCGGCCTTGCCGGCAGCATCGAGGGCGGCGCCGTTCCGGGTAAAGCTGTCGCGGCTGCGCTCGGCGATCCGGGTCTGCTCCGGCGTCAGACCGGCGGCACGGGCGCCGTCCGCCACGGCCTTGATGCGGGCGAACAGTTTGGCGTTGAAGGTCGTCTCATCGCCGGCAGCCGACAGCAGGGGCGACACCTCGCGCTGCACGGCCTGGTAGTCCGCCGAACCGATGTTCGAGCTCATCACGCCGAACAGGCTGAGCGCGCGACCCAGCGGCTCTCCGGCCATCTGCATGGCGACCATGGTATTGGCGAAGGTCGGCGGCTCGGGGTTGTCGGCAATGGCGGTGACCTCGGCCCGCTGCAGGTCGATGCCCTCGACGATGGCGGTCTTGAGCTTGTCGGCGGTCACCGACGGCCAGGGCGGCACGCCTTCATAGGGGCCGGTCCACTTCTGAAGCAGTTCGGCGCGCGGGGTCTGTTGCGGCAGGACGGCGCGCGCGACGGCGGCGTCACGGGCAAGGGCTTCGGGGCTCAGGCCGGCGGGCGATCCGCCTCCCATGCCCATACCCATATTGGCGCAGCCGGTCAGGGCAAAAAGACTGCCCCCTGCGGCGAGAAGCTGGCGTCTGTCCATGAAAAATGGCTCCCTTGGTGATGTTGGATGGCAGCTTAGGCCATGGCGCGCCCGCCGTCACCTGAGCGGGGCGAGATGACCGGCCGATGCGACCTTCCGTTCCGGGGCTTGCCACGGGTCCGGCGCGCCGGGCATGAGAGACGTCGACGGGTTGGTCCCGTCCCGCGCGTGATGAAGGGGCCCTGATGGCCATTGGTGTGTTCGATTCCGGGGTGGGCGGCCTGACCATCCACCGCACCCTGACGCGGCGTTTCGCCGGGCGGGATTTCCTGTACCTGGCCGATCAGGCGCACGCGCCCTACGGCGGTCTGAAGGGCGAGGAGATCGTCGACCTGACCCGCGCCGGCTGCGAGCGACTGTTTGCCGAGGAGGCTTCGGTGGTTGTGCTGGCCTGCAATACGGCCTCGGCCATCGCCCTCCGGCGGCTGCAGCAAACCTGGGTGCCCGAGGCAGCGCGGACCTTCGGGCGGCCCGTCAATGTGCTGGGCATCATCGTGCCCACCATAGAGGCGGCCACGGGCCTGCCCTGGACCTACGCCCGCGAGACCGATGACCGGTTCCGCGACGAGCGCAAGTCGGCGGTCGAGGTGCTGGGCCTGTTCTGCACCCAGGCCACGGCCAGCAGCCGGGTCTATGAGATCGAGATCGACAAGCGGCGCGAGGATCTGGCCGTCTTCACCGAACCCTGCCCCGGACTGGCCGGCCAGATCGAGGCGGGCGTGGACGAGGATGACCTGCGGACCACGGTGCGCGACCACGTCGAGTCCCTGCGTCGTCGCATCGGGCGCTGGCCTGACAAGGTCATCCTCGGCTGCACCCACTATGGTATTGTCGCCCATCTGTTCGCCGAGGCCCTGCCCGAGGGCACGCCCGTGATCGGCCAGCCCGACGCCGTCGCCGATGCTCTGGAGCGCTATTTTACCCGTCACCCGGAGTATGCGCTCGGCGATCAGGGGCGGCTGCGCTTCCTGACGACCGGTTCCCCCGGCGGCCAGAGCGAACGCGTCGAGCGCTTCTGGGGCGAACCTCTGACCTTTGAGAAGGTTTGATCATGCGACCTTTGATGCTCGTCCTCGCCCTCGCCCTTTCAGGGCTGATGACCTCTCCCGTGGCGGCGGAAATCGTCTCGCGCAGCGAGAATGCCTTCACCCTGCGGTTCGAAGACCAGACCCGCCTCGGCCCGGCTGGCGTCGCGCGCGCATTTTCAGAAGTGAACCTGTGGTGGGACCCGGCCCACAGCTACACCGGCAATGCCGCCAACCTCAGCCTCGATCTGACGCCCGGTGGCTGCTGGTGCGAGGCCATGCCCGACGGCACGCGGTTCGACCACGGGCGGGTCCTGTCCGAGGTGTATGGAGAAATCCGACTCCACGCGCCGTTCGGGCCACTCCGGTCCATGGCGACCCGGGCCGATCTGATCGTCACCTGGCCGCTGGTGGACGGTGTGGTGACCCCGACGTGGACCTTCATCGTCGAGGGCCCGGGCGTCGGTGCCCTGGCCGAGCCGGTTGACGGCGTGATCGGCGGCGGTTTTGCGCGCTGGATCGCCCATATGGACACTCGCGCCGCCGCTCGCTGATCAGGCGTTCAGCGCCTCGGCCGAGGCGACAACGCGGCTGGCGGCATGCACGACCGCGCCGATGCGCAGGGCGGCCTGGACCTGGGGGGCGGTAAAGCCGTGCTGGCGCAGGGGCGCCTCGTGGGCGTCGATGCAGGCGCCGCAGCCGTTGATGGCCGACACCGCCGTGCACCACAGCTCGAAGTCCATCTTGTCGACGCCGGGGTTGGCGATGACGTTCATCCGCAGCCGCGCCGGCAGGGTCCCGTATTCCTTGTTCTTCATCAGGTGCAGGGACCGGTAGTAGATGTTGTTCATGCCCATGA
>CAXICH010000179.1:0-5115 GCA_964022245.1 uncultured Alphaproteobacteria bacterium | reverse complement strand
CCAGCGGCTTGTAGTATTTGGCCTGGGTGGTCAGGCCGTCGATGGTGATCTCGACCCCCCGCCCCGTCTCCCGCGCCCGGACCTTGCCGATCCCGATCCAGTCGGCACTCACGGACGGCAGGGGGCGGGCACGTCGCCCACCACGGTCGCAGCCAGGATCCTGACCGGCGGCGTCAGCTGTTCCCCGTCATCCGCCGGGCTGAGATGAATCTCGTGGACCACGCCCATGCCGGCCGTCACCCGGCCAAAGGCGCCAAAGCCCTGCCCGTCCGGATTGCGCGCGCCGCCGTAGTCGAGCGCCGGCGCATCCTCGACCACGATGAAGAAGCTGGAGGTGGCCGTGTCGGGGCCGTCGCGGGCCATGGAGATGGTCCCGGCCCGGTGGCTGAGGCCCGTGTCGCGGGTGCGCTCCAGCCGCACGGGCGGGTTCAGGTTGTCGTCGGCTCCGCGAGGCGTCGCCCCCTGGATGACGCTGATCGGATTCGGGTTGGCATTGGTTTCCGCGACCACGGTGCGGAAGAAGCTGCCGCCCTCGTAATGGCCGTCGGTGACGTAGGAGAGGAAGTTGCAGACCGTCAGCGGCGCCTTGTCCGTGGCCAGTTCAAGGGTGATGACCCCCCGTTCGGTAACCAGATCGACCCGCACCGGATCACCGCCCATCGGGCCTTCCGTCGCGCACCCTGTCAGGGCCGCCGCGGCAAGGGTGACGATCGCCAGATATTTCATCGCATCCTCCCGGTCGGGGGTCGCTTGCCCCCTCGACGCATCGTGCTACACCCCCGCCCATTCCCGCGCCAAGCCCCTGATCCTTGCTACCGGAAACCTGTTCATGCCCGATACCCAGAAGCCCCGCGTCGAAACCGATACCTTTGGCCCGATCGATGTGCCGGCCAGCCGCTACTGGGGCGCACAGGCGCAGCGCAGTCTGGGCAATTTCAAGATCGGCTGGGAGACGCAGCCCCTGCCGGTCGTGCGCGCACTGGGCATCGTCAAGAAGGCCGCGGCCGAGACCAATATGGCGCTGGGCAAGCTGGATCCGAAACTGGGTCAGGCCATTCTCAAGGCCGCCGATGAGGTGATCGAGGGCAAGCTGAACGATCACTTCCCGCTGGTGGTCTGGCAGACGGGCTCGGGCACCCAGTCCAACATGAACGCCAATGAGGTGATCTCGAACCGCGCCATCGAAATGCTGGGCGGCGAGATGGGCTCGAAGGCCCCCGTTCACCCGAACGACCATGTGAACATGAGCCAGTCGTCGAATGACACCTATCCGACGGCCATGCACATCGCCTGTGCGGAAGAGGTGGTGCACCGCCTGCTGCCGGCGCTGCAGACCCTGCACAATGCGCTGAACGACAAGGCCCAGGCGTGGAAGGACATCATCAAGATCGGCCGCACCCACACCCAGGACGCCACGCCCATCACCCTGGGCCAGGAGTTCAGCGGCTATACCCAGCAACTCACCAAAGGCATTGAGCGGATCCAGTCGACCCTGCCCGACCTGATGCAGCTGGCCCAGGGCGGCACGGCGGTCGGCACCGGCCTGTCAGCCCCGGTCGGGTTCGCCGAGGGCGTCGCCGACAAGATCGCCCAGATCACCGGCCTGCCCTTCACCTCGGCCCCGAACAAGTTCGAGGCGCTGGCTGCCCACGACGCCATGGTCATGACCCACGGCGCGATCAACACGGTCGCCATGTCGTGCTTCAAGATCGCCAACGACATCCGCTTCCTCGGCTCGGGCCCGCGCTCGGGTCTGGGCGAACTGGCCCTGCCGGAGAACGAGCCCGGCTCGTCGATCATGCCGGGCAAGGTCAATCCGACCCAGTGCGAGGCCCTGACGCAGGTGTGCGCCCACATCCACGGCAACAACGCCGCCATCGGCTTTGCCGGCTCGCAGGGGCATTTCGAGCTGAACGTCTACAACCCGATGATGGCCTACAACTTCCTGCAGTCGGTGCGGCTGCTGGCGGATGCGGCGGTGAGCTTCACCGAGAACTGCGTGGTGGGCATCGAGCCACGCCTCGACAACATCGAGCGGGGCCTGAAGAACTCGCTGATGCTGGTGACGCCGCTCAAGGAAAAGTACGGCTACGACCTTGCCGCCAAGGTGGCCAAGACCGCCCACAGGAACGGCACGACCCTGCGCGAGGAAGCCATCGCGCTCGGCATCCCGGGCGAGGATTTCGACGCCATCGTGCGGCCCGAGACAATGATCGCACCGGGCTGACCGACGAGGCCTGCCTAGTCGACGACCTTGGTCTCGGGCCGGTCGCCGCCATCCGACACTTCGCGGTGCCACTGGCCGGACGAGTCCTCCCAGCTGATGGTGCGGGTCTGGCCGCCGACCTGCTGCTCGGCAGCGGCGCGACGTGCAGCCTCAAGCGCTGCACCATGATCAGGATAGGTCTCCGAGTACGTCTCGCCGACCTGGTAGGCCCAGCCGCCGTCGTGCTGGACGATCTTGTAGATGACTTCGGTCATGAGGTGTTCCCGGGTTGATGTGACTTCAGATAGGCAGAAGGCCCTGCCAGCGAAAGCAGGGCCTCCCGGATTGCAAAGCGACAGGACCTATTGCTTGTCAGTCCAGCGGGCCTTGGCCTCGTCCTCGGTCAGATTCAGGTGAACGTGCTCATCGACGCGGGTCACCCAGTCCATGGGGATCATCCGGTGTTTGAACCCGGTATCGAGATCCAGCTTGGCCAGTTCGATCTGACCGCCCTTGACGTGGTCGACGCGGCCGATCCGGCCTCCGTCGGACCCGATAACGTCCATATGTTCCTTGATGGCTTCCAGCATGGTCATGCCTCCTGTCGGTTGGATGTATCCACTCAACGGGGAGGCGCGGAAAGCCGTTGCATACCGCAGCGCTGTACGGTGCGTCAGGGCTTGTCGCGGATGGTGCGGCCGACCGGGGCCAGGGCCAGTTTGGCCAGTTCCAGATCCTTGAGCGCGAACGGAATGCCGATGATGGTGATCGCCTCGACAAAGGCCGCGATCAGGTGGCTGAGCGCGATGTACCAGCCCGCAAAGATGAACCAGATCACGTTCAGCACCAGACCGACCGGGCCCGAGCCGAGGTCGGCGCCGTCGGGCTCACGCCACACCACCTCGCGACCGAAGGGCCAGAGCGTGTAGGCCCCGATCCGCCAGGCGGCGAAGGTCCACGGCAGGCCGACGATGGTCACGGCCAGAATGGCGCCTCCGACAAACCAGCCGAGGGCCGAAATCAGCCCGCCGAAGATCAGCCAGAGAACATTGAGGATGAGGCGTATGAGGTCCATGCGGGAAATATAGGGACGGACTCGGGCGGGACCGAGTGAATTTCCTGACATGCTGGAGTAGGCTCTCCGATATGGCCGAGATCATCAATCTGAATCGTGCCCGCAAGGCTCGGGCCCGGGCCAAGGGCAAGGCGACCGCCGAGGCCAACCGCGCCCGTCACGGTCGCACCCGCGCCGACCGGATCGGGCAGGATGCCGAGCGAGACCGCATCGACCGCCATCTGGACGGCCACAAGCGGGAGGACGGCGATGAGTGATCCTCGCAAGGGCAGGCGGGTCAGCCACGGGCTGATCCCGCTGATGGTGATGCTGCGCCGCAAGGCCATGATCGAGGAGGCGCGAAAATCCGGAAAGAGCGGCAAGAAGGCCGCCAAACGGGACCTCGAGGACCCGGACGCTAGCTGACCTTCGGGGCGCGGATCAGCAGCACCTGGCCGGCCAGCACCAGGGCGAGACCGAACAGGGCCGTCAGACCGAAGCTGGCCCCCTCGAACAGCACGGACACCAGCATGGCGATGGGCGGAGTCAGGGCCGAGATATAACTGGCCAGTGCATAGCCGCGACTGCGGGCGATGGTGAAATAGATCACGAAGGCCACGACCGAGCCCAGCAGCGACAGGTAGAGCAGTGAGCCGATGTAGCTGATGGAGGGTTCGATCCGCCATTCGACGCCCTGGGTCAGGCCGAAGACGGCCAGCATGGCGGTGCCATAGGTCATGGCCCAGGCCGTGGCCGGCATGACGGCCGAGCCCGCGACCTGCCCGCGCCAGGCGAAATAGTTCCCGAAGGCCGAGCTGAGGACGGCCAGCGCCGCCATGCCGACGCCCAGACCCGCGGCTGCGGTCATGTCGCTACCGAGGATCTCCGAGCCCGACAGCACGGCCACGCCGACCAGACCCAGCGCCGCGCCCCCCCAGGCCAGCCGCGACGCCTTCTGACCGGCAATGATGCGGAACAGCACAAGATTGATGAAGGCCAGACCCGCGAAGATCACCGCTACGACCGCGGACGGCACCCGCTCCTCGGACGCATAGACAAAGCCATAGGAGATGGCGAAGACGAACGCGCCCTGTCCCAGTGCCGCCAGATGTTGTACGCGATTCAGACGCACCGGCCGCCGGGTCGCAAGGCAGAAGACGAACAGTGCGAGCGCCGCCAGACCGAACCGCCAGACGATCGAGACCGTGGGCGCGACCGGGCCGAGCTGCAGGGTGATCGCATACCAGGTCGTGCCCCAGATAAGGGCACACACGACGATGCCCGCGATCAGCCAGCGGGTGGCAACGGTGGCGGCGGAGGGAGCAGGCACGGGGGCAACCATGGACGCGGGAGGATGCCCGGACCCTTGCGCCGAATCGCCTGCCATTGCGAGCCTTGCCCGGGCTTCGCCGGTCACATCCGGTTCCATCCGGTTTCAGCGGGCGGACTTTTCCTGCAACGCTTGGGCGGCTGGACCATTAGGGTCGGGAACGTTGCGCGTCACGGCGGGGGATAATGGAACATCAGGCAGTGGTGCTGGCAGCGATCGGCGTGCTGGGAATCGGCGCGCAATGGATCGCGTGGAAGACCGGTTGGCCGGCCATCGCCCTGATGCTGCTGGCCGGGATCATCGGTGGGCCCATCACGGGTTTCATTCAGCCTGAGCAGGTCTTCGGCCATCTGCTGGAGCCGATCATTGCCCTGGCTGTCGCCATCATCCTGTTCGAGGGCGGCCTCAATCTGAACTTCCGCGAACTGCGCCACGCCGAGGGTGCGGTGCACCGGCTGGTGTTCCTGGGCGTCCCCATCGCCTGGGTGCTGGGGGCGCTGGCCTGCTACTATGTCGCCGGGCTGA
>CAXICH010000178.1:0-5116 GCA_964022245.1 uncultured Alphaproteobacteria bacterium | reverse complement strand
CTGAGGGGCAGAGGCAGGGTGATGAAGAAGCTGCTGCTGTCATCCCTGCTCGTCACCGGCGTGGTCATCGCCGCGGTCAGGGTGGATTTCGCCGTCAATCCGGAACATCGCGTCGCTGTGTTGGAGGGCCTCTGCAAGGCGGGCTTGCCCAACCTGTCCGTGCCGTCCGGGGCCAACGCGTCGGAATGGGGGTGTTCGATCTTCGGCCCCCTGCGTCAGGTGTCAGGGTTCGTGGACCTTGCGGGTGAACCGCGCTTGCTGGTCATCGGGGATCGCTACCGGTCGGATGATCAAGGCAGACTGGAAAACGAGGTGGTTCAGCTGACGGGCGACCTCGGTGCAGTCCGGCCGCCACCCCCTCCCAACGCGTGCCTTGGGGGCGTCGTGGCAGTGTCCGTCGAAGGCTGGGCAATCCAGTCTGCCGATCAGCCTCAAGGCGGCCCGCGAGTCTTTTTGCTTCATCGTGTGCTGTCCATCCCACCTGTTGAGCCTGGCGCCGTGTTGATGAGACGCAACTACGAAGGGCAGTACGGCTGTGTGTGGGGCGGCGGGGAAGGCTGGATCAGCCTTGCCCCTCCCACCCCTGATCCCTAAGTCCCTGACGCGGCGGGGGCCAAGCGTTCCCGACCCGTGCCTGCCCTCAGTTCGCCGGAGCGGATTTCAGACCCTTCAGACGGTTCAGACGGTCTAATTTCTCCGTCTGAATTACGGACCGACCCCGGTTTCAGACTATTCAGACCATTCAGACGGTCTTTTTCTGCCGTCTGAGTTCAGGAGCCCCGAATGCCCACGACCTACGACTACGACCTCTTTGTCATCGGTGCGGGCTCGGGCGGGGTGCGGGCGGCGCGGCTGACGGCCCTGTCGGGGAAGAAGGTCGCCGTGGCCGAGGAGCACCGCGTCGGCGGCACCTGTGTGATCCGCGGCTGTGTGCCCAAGAAATTCATGGTCATGGCCTCCGAGGTCAGCCACGCGCTGGAAATCGCCGAGGGCTATGGCTGGGACATCGAGGGCGCGACCTTTGACTGGAAGCGCTTCCTCGAGGCCAAGGACGTCGAGATTGCCCGGCTGTCCGGCATCTATGTCGCCAATCTGGGCAAGGCGGGCGCCGAGCTGATCCACGGCCGCGCCCGGCTGAAGGACGCGCACACCGTCGAGGTCCTCAAGAAGGACGGCTCGGTCGATCGCACGGTCACGGCCGACACCATCCTGATCGCCACCGGCGGCCGCCCCTGGGTGCCCGGGGACCTGCCGGGCATCGAGCACGCCATCACCTCGGAAGAGGCCTTCCACCTGCCGGAACTGCCGAAGAGCATCCTGATCGCAGGCGGTGGCTATATCGCCGTCGAGTTCGCGGGCATCTTTGCCGGCCTGGGCGTTGAGACCACCCTGGTCTATCGCGGCCCGAACATCCTGCGCGGCTTCGACGATGACGTCCGCGCCCATCTGGCGGGGGAGATCGAGCGGCGCGGCATCAAGGTGGTGCTGGGCTGCCAGCACTCCTCGATCGAGAAGACCGCCGACGGCCTCGTCAGCCATCTGGAAAACGACATGAAGCTGACGACCGAGGCCGTCATGTTCGCCACCGGACGCACCCCCTACGTCAAGGGACTGGGGCTGGAAGAGGCCGGGGTCGAGCTGACCGAGGGCGGGGCCATCAAGGTCGACCAATATTCCCGCACCAGCGTCGACAACATCTGGGCCATTGGCGACGTCACCGACCGCATCAATCTGACCCCCGTCGCCATCCGCGAGGCCGTGGCCTTCCACGAGACCCGTTACAAGGACAATCCCTCGTCCTTTGACTATGAGGCCGTCGCCACCGGCGTCTTCAGCCAGCCGCCGGTCGGCGTGGTCGGCCTCAGCGAGGCCGAGGCCCGGCGTCACTGCTCAAAGGGCGTCGATGTCTATCTGACCCGCTTCCGGCCCATGAAGACCGTGTTCGTCGGCTCGGACGAGCGGGTGCTCATGAAGCTGGTGGTCGATGCCGACACCCAGCGCGTGGTCGGCGTCCACATCGTCGGCCCCGAGGCCCCCGAAATGATCCAGCTCGCTGCCATCGCCGTGAAGGCCGGCCTGACCAAGGCCCAGTGGGACGCGACCTGCGCCGTTCACCCGACGCTGGCCGAGGAACTGGTCACCCTGAAGGACAAGCAGTCGGTCGCCGCGACCGCCGCCGAATAGGGGCTCAGAAGCCTTCCAGCCGGTCCCGGATCGGCTTCAGGCCCGCCAGCAGGGGCTCGATCTCCGCCGCATTCTTCTTCCACTTGTCGGGCGCGGGCGGGGTCAGGGTGTGGCGCGACTCCGGCAGCTTGCCGCCAGTCCGCTCTTCCAGCGCCGCATCGAACTCCAGCCCGGCGAAGTCGCAGATGCCGCGCATCACCGCCGCCGGATCGGCGACGAAGTCGGCGTAGCGGACCACGTGCCGGCGGTCGGCGGGCAGGGCGGACAGGTCGTCCATGATGGTCTGGTTGGTGGTCGCCCACTGATAGGCCGCCACCTCGGGCAGGGGCTTGTCCTTGAGACCTTGCCAGCCCTGCGGCAGCAGCAGCGACCATGGCCCCTCCCAGCCCGGCAGCTGGGGGTAGGTGATCCAGCCACCCGACCGCCAGGCGTCGATGATGCTGGAGACGTTCTCCTCCGGCTCACGCCACAGGAAGACAAACCGGGCGTCCGGGAACAGGGCGTTGAAGAAGGGGATCCGCAGGGCGTTCTTGGGCGTCTTTTCCAGCAGCCGCACGCTGTCCTGGTTGGCAAAGGGCCGCGCGGCTCCGTCGCGCAGCTTCTCGGCCAGCCGGGCCTTCATCGCCAGGCCGATCTGGGCGCTGAAGTGGTCGGCCGTCACCCGGTTGGAGTCGATGCCGGGCGCGCCGGGCCGCAGGGCCTTGAAGCCCTCGACCAGCCAGTGGGCCTCACCGCCCACGGTGTGCAACTGGGGCGTCACCGCCAGGGTTTCAAACAGGGCCGTGCTGCCCGAGCGGGGTGCGGCGACGATGATCACCGGGCGGTCGTAGTCCGGGGTCCTCCTGACTGCGGCGGGGCGGGCAGGGGCGGGGCTTGCCTCTGCGGCCGCTGGGGCCTGACCGACCACGCCGGCCGGCGCTCCACCCCCCATCGGGGCCACGCCCGGATTCACGCCGAAAGCCCCGATCCGCTGCCGGACGACGGCGGGCACGGGCATCATATTGGAGGTGACCCTCAGGTCGTCGCCCAGCGCCGTGACCTGCTGCATCAGCATCTGCAGCCGCTTCTGGTAGTGGGGAATGCCCCGGTCAGTGTCGGCGAACAGCGACCACAGCTGGCGCCAGTCCTGCCGGAAGCCGTGGGTCAGTCTGGCGAACTGCTGCAGGTGGGCGCGGCCCTCATCGCCCTGCCGGACCGAGCCGGTCTCGGCCACGAGGTCGCTGAGCAGTTCATCGACCTCCGACGGCGGCATGACCCGGTAGATGTTGAACTGCTCGACCGCCAGCGGCGCCCGCTCGCCCGGGCGGAAGGGGATCGGCGTCTCGGGCAGGGACTGGGTCGCGGCCGCCTCGGCCAGATCCCAGAAACGGCCGTTGCCGGTCGTATCGGCCACCAGGTGCACCCGCGAGATGTCCGAGCCGTTGTCGACCTTGTGAACCCGCCAGTTGTCGAAGATCCAGGCCTCACCGGGGGCCATGTGGACGACCTCGCCATCGCAGTGGAAGCGCACGTCCGGCGTCGTCACGATCGGCACATGCAGCCGCACCCGGTGGAACCAGTGATAGTTGATGTCCGTGTGCTCGGGGACCGACGACCCCGGCCCCAGCCGCATCAGCCGCGAGCGGCTCCACACCACGCCGAAGTGGCTCAGGACCTGCTGGATATAGGGCGAGGACTGCAGATGCGGCGTCGGCGCCATGGCCCCGGCCACGTCGTCATTCTCGGTGCCACCGACCGTGATCAGCCGCAGCGCGCTGTTGCCGGGGATGTTGTTCGGGTGCCTGGCCCAGGCGTCGTCGGGGAAGGCCTCGACCTCGCGCCGCAGCTGGTCCACGTCGAAGCGGAAGGGCAGCTTGATGAAGGGGCGGGACAGTTTCACGCGATCAGGGCCGATACTCGAGGATGGGGCAGGCGCAACAGATACGCCCCGTCCGGGAGGGGGTCAAAGACGATCAATCTTATGCTGGCCATAGAGTTGGCGAATGAAGGGACGGCCGGGGTCCCGTCCGGCCAGCCGTTCCCTGACCTCGCCCACGACGAACCGGGTGATGGCGGGCAGGGCGAGGTCCTTCAGGTCGGCCAGCGGGATCCAGGCCACGCGTTCCAGCTCGTCCCCGTGCTCCGTGCGCGCCGGCAGGTCCATGGCGTCCGCATCGGCGAGGAAGAAGCGGGCGTCGAACCGTCGCGGCCGGCCCGGCGGTGTGATGGCCCGGGCGATGTAGCGCAGGCCCGCCAGATCGGCCTGATGCCCGGTCGACAGGAAGTGCCGCCATGGGCCGGCCACGCTGCGAGCGGGGGCGGGACGGCCGACGATGATCCCGGTCTCCTCATGCGTTTCCCGGACGGCGGCCATGGCCAGCGCCCGCGCCCGACGCTCCGGCATCTCGCGTTCCAGCAGGGCCAGCTCGTCCGGGGCGAGATCGGTTGCAAAGGGGGCGGTCAGGTCGCCGCGCTCCACCCGCCCGCCGGGGAATACCCATTTCGACGCCATGAAGACATGGCCGGGGGCCCGACGGCCCATCAATACCTCGGCCTGTCCGGCGCGGCTGCGCGTCAGGATCAATGTGGCGGCATCCCGGGGTCGGACGCGGGCGCCGACATCGGGAGAATCGGCCAGATCCGCCCGCGCATCGAAAGGTTGGCTCATTTCCTGCGACGCGGTCCCTTCGGCTTGCCCGAAGGCGGACCTCCCTTGCCACCGCGCGCGCCCTTGCCGCCCCGGGGAGGACCCCCGCGCGGACCGCCCCGGCCTCCGGAGTTGCCGGGTGGCTTGCCCTCTTCAGCATCCGACAGCATCTCGAGCACCAGCCCGCCGGTCAGGGGTGTCGCCTCCACCAGCTTGACCTCGACGGTGCGGCCCAGGGTCCAGCGCTGACCGCTGCGCTGGCCGCCCAGGGTGTGGGCCGCCCCCTCGTGCTGGAAATAGTCCCCG
>CAXICH010000177.1:0-5119 GCA_964022245.1 uncultured Alphaproteobacteria bacterium | reverse complement strand
ATGGCCCTGATGATCGATATGTCGAAGGAGTTCGGCTATCGCATCACCACCTTCCACCACGCGACCGAGGCCTACAAGGTGGCACCCATGCTGGCGCGCGAGGGCATCTGCGCGGCCATGTGGACCGGCTGGTGGGGCTTCAAGATGGAGAGCCTCGACGCCATCGAGGAGAATGTCGCCCTGGTCGATGCGCCGGAAGGCTCCTGCGCGGTCGTCCACTCGGATGATGCCGAACTGATCCAGCGCCTCAACCAGGAAGCCGCCGCGGCCCTCGCCGCCGGCCGCCGGGCGGGTCTGGACCTGACCGAGGAACACGCCATCGGCTGGATCACGCTGAACGCGGCGCGTGCCATCGGCATCGACGACCAGACGGGCTCGCTTGCCCCCGGAAAGCGCGCCGATGTGGTGATCTGGAGCGCCAACCCCTTCTCCATCTATGCGCGGGCCGATCAGGTGTTCGTGGACGGGGGACTGGCCTTCGACCGGTTCGACCCGACCTATCAGCCGGTATCCGACTTTGAACTGGGCCAGCCGGGCTATGGCCTGTCGGCCGCCGGTGTCCGCCAGGGAGCCCGCTGACATGACCCATGATCGTCTCTCCTCCCTCAAGACCCTGTTTGTCGGTGCCGTGGCCGCCGTCGGCCTCGCGGCCGCGCCGGCCCTCGCGCAGGACACGGTGGCCGTCCCGGGCAGCCGGGTGCTGACCGGCACCTCGGTCATCGAAAACGGCACCGTCGTCATGCGCGGCGGCCGGATCGTCTCGGTCGGCACGGGTGCGGCCCCGGCCGGAGCCCGCGTGATCGATGCCACGGGCCAGGTCGTCGCGCCGGGCTTCGTTGCGGTCGACTCAGGCCTTGGCGGGTCGGAAGTGTCCTCCGTCAGCGGCACCAATGACCTGAGGAACGCCTCCAATACGCTGAGTGCCGCCTTTGACGTTTCCTACGGGCTGGACCCCTGGTCGATCACCCTGCCGGTCGCGCGGCTGGGCGGGGTGACGCGCGCCATTGTGGTGCCCAACCACCCCGGCTCGTCCAGCGGCCACTATCACGAGGAAGACACCGCCGGTGCGGGCGAGGGCGGCTATCATTCGCCGGGCCTGTTCGCGGGTCAGGCGGCGGTGATCCACCTGGCCGAGGGCGCCGACATCCTCGTCCGCCCGCGCGTGGCCATGGTCGCCCCGTTCGGAGAGGCCGGGGCCGGTGTGGCCGGCGGGTCGCGCGGCGGGGCCATGGTGCTGTTCCGCGAGACCCTGTCCGAGGTGCGCCTCTATGCCCGCAACAAGGCCGCCTATCAGCGCGATGACCTGCGGCCGCTGTCGCTGTCGCGCGCTGACCTCGAGGCCCTGATCCCGGTGGCAGAGGGGCGGATGCCGCTGATCATCACCGTGTCGCGCGCCGCCGACATCCTGCAGGTCCTGCGCCTCGCCGAGGAAGAGGGCCTGAAGGTCATCCTCGACGGCGCCGAGGAAGGCTGGCTGGTCGCCGACCAGATCGCCGCCGCTGGTGTGCCGGTGCTGCTGAACCCGATCAGCAACCTGCCCGGCAATTTCGAGCGCCGGGCCGCGCGGATGCAGAACGCGGCGGCCCTCAATGCGGCCGGGGTGGTCATCGCCATCAAGGGCAACGAGGGCTCGATCCACCGGGCGCGCGAGACCCGCTACAACGCCGGCAACGCCGTCTCGCACGGCCTGCCCTATGAGGCGGCGATCGCGGCCATCACGGTCAATCCGGCGCGGATCTTCGGCATGGGCGGCCAGTTCGGGGAGCTGCGCGCCGGCGCCGCCGCCGACGTGGTCATCTGGACCGGCGATCCTCTGGAGCCGCTGAGCCAGCCCGTGGCCATCTACATCGGCGGCGTCGAGCAGCCGCTGGAGAGCCGGCCGTACCTGCTGCGCGACCGCTATCTGGGCGGGGGCGAGGGGGCGCGTCCCCCCGCCTATCCCGCGCAGTAAGCGGCCTCAGCCACCCGGCAGGAAGGGCGAGAAGGTGATGACGGTGAAGGTGTCGCGGATGTGGGGCCGGGTCTGGACCTCCTTCGTGACGAAGGTGCCGATGTCCATCTCCTTCGGCAGCTGGAACTTGGCCAGCAGGTCGTACTGGCCCGAGGTCGAATAGACCTCGGAGACCCGCTCGACGTTGTCGACGATGTCGGCGGCGACGTCGTTGGCGTGCCCCAGCTCGCATTTGATGAAGACGAAGATGGCGGTCATCATGGGCGGTCCCTCCGGTCGGTCGGAGGTCTGTAGCGGAAGCGGACGGACGGAGTAAGGGCCTGGACCTCGAAGCCGAATACAACAACCGCCAGAGGGTGCCCGACCACGGGGCCGTCATGGCGAGGTGGGCCGAGCGGGCCGAGGCGGCGCGCGCCGACCATCCGCATGAGCGGATCGCCTATGGCCCCGGCCCGCGCGAGGTGCTGGACCTGTTCACGCCGGAGGGTCAGCCCGACGCCCCGGTCGCCGTCTTCCTGCACGGCGGCTACTGGCAGGCGCTGGACGGGGCGGCGTTTCACGGGATCGCCCCGGCGCTGCTGAGCCACGGCATCGCGGTTGCCATCCCCACCTATGACCTCGCGCCCGCCGTCAGCCTCGGCCAGATCCTGCGGCAGGTCCGGACGGCCACGGACCTGATCCGCGACCGCAGCGGATACCGCCCGCTGGTGTTCGGCCATTCGGCGGGCGGCCATATGGCGGCGGCCCTGCTGTCCGAGGGCCGGGCGGGGGCAGCGGTGGCGATCTCGGGCGTGTTCGACCTCGCCCCCCTCCTTCAGACCAGCCTGAATGAGGCCCTCCAGCTCGACCCCCTGATGGCGACCGCCCTGTCGCCGATCCACTGGCCGGTGCCGGATGGATCGAGCCCCGGCGGCACGACGCTGGACTGCTGGGTCGGGGCCGACGAGAGCCCGGAATTCCGGCGCCAGTCCCACGCCATGGCCGAGCGCTGGGGCGCGGGCGGGGCCGACACCTCGGTCCGGGAGCTGGCCAGGCTGAACCACTTCACCGTGCTCGACCCGCTGTTTGACGCCGCCAGCCCCGAGGTCGCGCGGCTGGTCCACCTCGCCCACGAAACCAGCCGTGAAGCCGCCCCGGCTTGACGCGCGGCCCGGTTGGTCGCACCCCTCAGCCTGACCCAGCCTCCGGAGCCTGCCCCATGCCCGCCTATCCCGCCGACCGCCTGACCGTCGTGGCCGCGCTGGAGGCGCAGGGCATCTGTCCGGTCTTCTACCACCCCGAGGTCGAGGCCTGCCTCGGCATCATCCGCGCCTCGGCCCGCGCCGGGGCCCGGGTGATCGAGTTCACCGACCGGGGCGCCCATGCCGCCGACCTGTTCGCCGAGCTGACGAAGACGCTCGCCCGCACCGACCCGGAGGTGATCCTCGGCATCGGCTCGATCGTCGATCCCGGCACGGCGGCGCTTTACCTGTCGCGCGGCGCCCGGTTCGTCGTCAGCCCCTGCGGTGTCGAGGCGGTGGCGAAGCTGTGTAACCGCAAGCGCGTGGCCTATATGCCCGGCTGCGGCTCGGTCACCGAGATCAGCCAGGCCCACGAATGGGGCTGTGACGTCGTCAAACTGTTCCCCGGCGCCCAGGTCGGCGGCCCGGCCTTTGTGAAGGCCGTCATGGGCCCCATGCCCTGGACGAAGATCATGCCCACCGGCGGGGTCGAGCCCGAGGAGGCCTCGCTCAAGGCCTGGTTTCACGCCGGCATCATCGCCGCCGGCATGGGCTCGCGCCTGATCCCCGACACACTGGTCGCCGAGGCCGACTGGGACGCGCTCGAGGCCCACATCGGCCGGGCGGTGCAGATGGCCCGGTCCGTGCGCGGGTGAAAAAGACCGTCTGAATAGTCTGGATGGTCTGGATTGGCCGTCCTCGTCTCCTCCCCGCCTGCGGGGAGGTGGCGCGGCGCCCTCGCGCCGTGACGGAGGGGGCGGCGCAAGGGCTTCGGGATACGGCACCGCCGCCCCCTCCACCACCTTCGGCGGTCCCCCTCCCCATGAATGGGGAGGAGATGAGTTTTTACCGTCTGAACCGTCTGAACCGTCTGGATTGTGCCTCCGTGCCGTGAGGGGAGCGGGCTGGCCGGACAGTCTACGCCCGCCCGCGACCCGGTCGGGCAGACGTGGGCGGCGCGCTGCGCGGGCGTTGAAAGGATAGCGAAAACGCAGGGCGGGTGTGCGGCCCGCCCCTCGCTTACTCGGCGGCGCGGTGGACGGCGAGGATGCGGTAGCGGATGCGGCGCGGGTCGGGGTGATGACTGACGCTGGCGATGCGCAGATGGTCGGTGGTGACGGTCGCGCAGCGATTGTTGGCGACCGTTATCTCGCCCTGCTCGCGGGAAAGAAGGCGCACCGGCGCGAACGCGGGACAGACCATGATGGTCGCCGGAAAGCCATCGCCACGATAGAGGGTCGTGGTGACCGGGCTCACCGTATAGTCAGAGGGGCGACCGCCGCCATCGACCTCCTGATAGATCCAGCCCTGATCCTCGATCGCCATGCCCCGCATATGGGCGGGCGGTTCGGTCTCGGCCGGGGTCGACCGCAGGGTGACCTGGGCGGGCGGGCGGACGACCCGGACCTCAGGCAGGACAGGCTGCGACTGGGCCAGCGCCGCCGACGGCACGGCCACAAGCGCGCAGGCGAGAAGGGTGGTGCGGATCATGGGAGTCCCCTGTGTCAGACGCGGTCTGCGGCCAAGGTTGACCGCCGGGGCGGCAGGGGCAAGCGGAAAAACGCCGGTATCTGCGGGGGCGCCCCGGGGGTGGCCGTTGTGTTCTCTGCCCTCAACGCACCGTCATCCTCCGACTTGATCGGAGGATCGGTCCCGGCAGACCGTCAGCCGTTGCGGGCGACACCGATCCTCGGGTCAAGCCCGAGGATGACGACGGTGTGGGCCTTACGACCGGCCGGTGCAGGACCCATCTAGGGCCAAAGGAGCCCTCCATGACCGCATCGCCCAAACCCCTGCAGATCGATTTTGTCTCGGACGTCGTCTGTCCCTGGTGTGTGGTGGGGCTGGGCGGGCTGGAGGCGGCGCTGCTGGCACTGGCGGCCGAGGGGATCACGGCCGAGATCCACTTCCAGCCGTTCGAGCTGAACCCCGACATGGCGCCCGAGGG
>CAXICH010000176.1:0-5173 GCA_964022245.1 uncultured Alphaproteobacteria bacterium | reverse complement strand
AAGCTGCCGATGATCGAGGTCACGATACAGACCCCGCAGATCGCCAGCGGCAGCAGCATCATCACATCGACATAGGGCTGGTCGCGGAAGAAGATCGCCGCCAGAACCATGGTGGCGACCGTGGTCACCGCATAGGTCTCGAACAGGTCGGCGGCCATGCCGGCGCAGTCCCCGACGTTGTCGCCGACGTTGTCGGCGATGGTCGCGGCGTTGCGGGGATCGTCCTCGGGAATGCCGGCCTCGACCTTGCCCACCATGTCGCCGCCGACATCCGCACCCTTGGTGAAGATGCCGCCGCCCAGACGGGCAAAGATCGAGATCAACGAGGCACCGAAGCCCAGCGCCACAAGACCATCGATCACCTCGCGTCCGGTGCGCTCCAGACCCATCATCTCGGTCATGATCGCGTAATAGCCCGCGACCCCGATCAGCGCCCCGCCCGCCACGAACAGGCCGGTGATGGCGCCCGAACGGAAGGCCAGATCCAGCCCCTTCGACAGACTCTCCGACGCGGCCTGGGCGGTGCGCACATTGGCCCGCACCGAGATCAGCATCCCGGCGTAGCCCGCGGCGCCCGAAAGGACGGCGCCGATCACAAAGCCGATGGCGGCCCATTCGCCGATCAGGAAATAGGCAGCGATCAGGATGACAATCCCGACCAGGCCGATGGTGGTGTACTGGCGCTTCAGATAGGCCGAGGCCCCTTCCTGGATCGCCGCGGCGATCTCGCGCATCTTGTCGTTACCGGTTGAGGCCTTCATCAGCGCGGCGGTCTGGACGAGCCCGTAAAGGACCCCCAGCGCGCCTGCGGCGATGACCAGCCACAGATAGTTTGTCATGGCGTTTCCGTACCCTGTTCATGCAAGGCGCCCGGACCCTTGGCGCGGCGGGCTTTTCGCCTCTGTCCGCCTTCCGGTCCCCCCGTGCGCGATGGACGCGAGCTTGCGTCCTTCGGGAATTGCGGCGGAAACGTGCCAAATGAACGGGCGAATCGCAACAGGAGAACGGCGATCAGCCGGTGGGAATCCCGGTCCGGCGACGCGGCGCCTGATGCAGGACCTCGACCCGCGCGACCTTGCCCTGTCCGGCGATGCGCGTTGCCGCGGCCATAAGGCTGCGCGACAGGGCCGCCGGGTCCAGTTGCGACCAGTCACTGGCGAGCGTGAAGGGCGTCCGGTGGGCCGCCTTCACCAGGGCGTCACGGAAGTGGGCATCCTTGGCTCGCACGGCCTCCATCGAGGCCGACCCCGAGAGATGCAGCCGGATACTGACGAACACATAGTTCCGAATCCGCCCGTCTGCGATCACCGGCAGGCCCACGCCCTGCAGATTGACCACGGCGGCGGCGGGCTTGTCGTCGCCCGAAGCCAGAACCGGTCCGGCGACGCCGAGGCCCAGTCCGGCACCAATCAGGGAGAGAAGATGTCTGCGATCCATACCCCTGCCTAGACGGCCGAGGTTAGAATTCCGTTTCCGCCCTAGCGATGAACCCAGCCCGCCTGCTCGATCGGCACGGGCTCGCCCAGATAGCGGACGTGGACACCCTCTCCCGCCTTCACCTCACCGATGCGGGTCAGGCGCAGATGGAGCCGTTCGGCCTCACGTCGCAGGGCCGCTTCGTGGCCGGGCCGGGCGGAAAAGGCGATCTCATAGTCGTCACCGCCGCTCGCCAGCTGGGACAAGGCCTGGTCCGCGTCCGCCCGCCCGTCGAACCAGGCTTGCGCCGCCAGCGACAGCGGCAGGCTCTCCAGCTGCAGATCCAGCCTGACCCCGCTGGCGCGCGCCAGATGCCCCAGGTCGGCGATCAGCCCATCCGACACGTCCAGCGCCGCACTGGCGTGCTCAAGGACTGCGGGCGCAAAGGCCGTGCGCGGCATGGGCCGACGATAGTGTTCCACAAGGGCGCTCAGGCGCTCCGGCTCCAGGGTCAGCAACTCGCGCGCCGCTCGCAGACCCAGCCAGCCGTCGCCGACCGTGCCCGTCACAAACACCAAATCGCCGGGGTGGGCCCCCGCGCGGGCGATGATCCGGCCCTTCGCCGCCCAGCCCATCAGGGTGATCGAGAAGGACGCCGGTCCCGGCGTGGAGACCGTGTCCCCGCCCAGCAGGGCCACGCCGAATTCCGCCTGGTCCCGGGCCAGGCCCTCGACAAAGGCATTGCGCTCCGGCCAGCCACAGCGTTCCGACCAGTGGCAGGCCAGCAGATAGCCGAACGGCTCCGCCCCCTTGGCCGCCAGATCCGACAGATTCACCCGCAGCAGTTTCTGCGCCACCGTGTCGAGGGGATCATTGGGCAGGAAATGAACCCCCTCGACCAGGGCATCCTTCGTGACGACCAGATCGTGCCCCTTGCGTTGGGGGATCAGCGCCACATCGTCCGTCAGTCCCCGGCCCCATTCGGGATGGGCCAGAGGCGCGAGCAATCGGGTGATGGTCTCGAATTCGTTGGCGACGTCGACGGCCGCCATCAGGACCGGGTGTCGCGCGCCACCCCGTCCAGGGCGGCGTTCACAAACTTGGCTTCGGCATCGTCGAAGAAGGCCTTGGCCAGTTCGACATACTCATCGATGACGATTTCAAGCGCGACCTCGGGCTTGCGCATCAGTTCCCATGCCCCGGATCGCAGCAGGGCCCGCAGGGTGGCGTCCAGCCGTTCGATCTTCCAGTTCGAGGCCAGTCGCGCGCGAATGGCGGCATCCACGACCTTCTGCTCGGTCACGACGCCGCGCACGACATCGGCAAACCAGGCCTCATCGGCCTCGGCCAGCATCTGGCCCTCGATGTCGCCGTCAAAGCGGTGGCGCGAGAACTCCTCGATGACGGTGTCGACGCCCTCTCCCGCGAGCTCCATCTGATAGAGGGCCTGAACGGCGGCCAGACGCGCAACTGTGCGCGCCCGCCGCTGGCGCGAGGTCAGGGACGGGCTGTCTCCGGAGCCCTGGGCGCCGTCGAGGAGGTCGAGAATGGATTTGAGGCTGGTCGGTTCGGTCACCCGTTCAGTCCTACCCGCAACCGCTTCTTCAGGGCAATCATCTCAAGGCAGGCCCGCGCGGCGCCCCCGCCCTTGTCACCCTCACTGCGACGGGCCCGGGCCCACGCCTGATCCTCGTCCTCGGTAGTCAGAATGCCGTTTCCGATCGACAGCCCCTTGATGGCCAGATTCATCAGACCGGCGGCCGACTGGTCCGAGACGATCTCGAAATGATAGGTTTCGCCACGGATCACACAGCCCAGCGCCACATAGCCGTCATAGCGGGGCGCGGTGGGATAGCGCCCCGCCTCTTCGGCGGCCGCGATGGCGCCCGGCACCTCAAGCGCGCCCGGCACGGTCACCAGGTCAAAATCGGCACCCTGCGCCTTCAGGGCATCGGTCGCCCCGTCGAGCAGCGCATCGGCCAGCGCGTCATAGAACCGCGCCTCGACGATCAGAATGCGATAGGGATCCTTCACGCCACCGGTTCTCCATCCATGTCCCGCCAGCCGACAATGCGCAGGCCGTAGCCCTCCAGCGCGGTCGGATTCGGGCGGGTCGAGCTCATCACGGTCATATCGCGCACACCAAGGTCCTTCAGGATCTGCGCACCCACACCATAGTTCCGGATCGACCGGTCAACGGCCTGCGGGCGCGGCGTCCCCATCAACCGTTCCGCCAGCCCGTGCAGCTCCGGGTCCCGCAGGAAGACGATCACACCGGCGCCGGCGTGGTCGCTGATGGTCTTCAGCGACTTGGGGACATAGTCCTGACGACCTTCCACATGACCCAGTAGGTCCGCCGCGAAGTCCACCTGATGCATCCGCACCAGCGTCGGCCTGGACGGGTCAACCTTCCCGCTGACCAGCGCGACGTGTTCCACGCCCTCAATAGTGTTGCGGTACAGGACCATACGGAACGGTCCGCCGTGGACGCTGTCGAAGTCGGTGTCCAGCACCCGCTCGACAAAGGTCTCGGTCCGGCGGCGATAGGCGATCAGGTCGGCAATCGTGCCGATCTTGATGCCGTGCAGTTGGGAAAAGGCCACCAGATCCGGCATGCGGGCCATGGTGCCGTCATCGTTCATGATCTCGCAGATCACCCCGGCGGGCGTCAGGCCGGCCATGCGGCTGATATCGACTGCCGCCTCCGTGTGGCCGGTGCGGACCAGGACGCCGCCATCGCGCGCCACCAGCGGAAAGACATGGCCCGGCGAGACCAGATCCTCGGCGCCCCGGTTCGGATCCACCGCGATCTGCACGGTACGGGCCCGATCAGCGGCCGAAATGCCGGTCGTCACACCCTCCTTCGCCTCGATCGAGACGGTGAAGGCGGTTCCCATGCTCTCGCGGTTCTCGGCAGCCATGGGCGGCAGACGCAACTGGCGCGCCCGGTCGGCCGTGATCGCCAGACAGATCAGGCCGCGCGCGTGCTTGGCCATGAAGTTGATCTGATCCGGCGTGGCGAACTGGGCGGGGATGATGACATCGCCCTCGTTCTCGCGGTCCTCGGCGTCCACAAGGATATAGGGCCGCCCGTTGCGGGCGTCCTCGATGATGTCCTCGATGGGGCTGATCGGGGTGTCGGTCTGGTGGGCGGTTTGCATCATTGCGTCTCCTGCCATCGCGCAAGGTAACGCGCCAGCATGTCGATCTCCAGATTGACGGAATTTCCGACCTGAAGCCCGCCCAATGTCGTGTGATCCCAGGTGTGGGGGATGATGTTCAGGCCAAAGACACGGTCGTCCACCGCATTGACCGTCAGCGACACGCCGTCGACCGTGATCGACCCCTTGGGGGCAATATAGCGATGCAGCGGCGCCGGCGCCTCGATCTCGATCCGGTGCGAACCGCCCTCGGGCGCGACCGACAGTACGGTCCCCAAGCCGTCGACATGGCCCGATACGATATGGCCGCCCAATTCATCGCCCAGCCTTGCGGCGCGTTCCAGATTGACGCGTGTGCCTTCGGCCCAGTCGCCCAGTGTCGTCTTCGACAGGGTCTCGCCCGAGACCTCGACCGCGAACCAGCCCGGGCCCTTTTCAGTGACCGTCAGGCAGCACCCCGCATGGCTGATCGAGGCGCCCAGATCGATCGTCGCCGTGTCGAACGCCGTTTCGATCTCATAGCGGTGATCGCGCGCAGTGACCTGGATGCGGCGCACCCGACCCACACCTGCGACGATGCCGGGGAACATTCAGAT
>CAXICH010000175.1:0-5203 GCA_964022245.1 uncultured Alphaproteobacteria bacterium | reverse complement strand
GCGTCGGGGTCCCTCTCCAGCAGGCGGGCCACCGCCTCCAGATGGGCCTCGGTCTTGCCCGAGCCCGTCACCCCGTCCAGCAGGAAGGCGACGAAGTCCCCTGACAGGGCCGCCTGACCGATCTGGGCGGCGGCCTCGGCCTGATCCGGATTCAGCGCGACCCGGGCATGGCGGGGATCCGGTGCCGCAAACGGGTTGCCGGTTTCTGCGACCCGGGCCGTGATCACCCCCTCATCGACCAGGCCCTTGACCACACCGGGCGAGACTCCGGCCTCGCGTGCCAGATCGGCGGCCGTGGGCGCGGCGTGTCCCGCGTCCAGCCGTTCCAGCACCGCCGCCCGGGCCGGGGTCAGCCGGACGGGCGCCCGGTCCGCGACCCGGTGCAGGCGCATGGGCGGCTTCGGCGGGGCATTCCGCAGGCCCTTCAGCGCCTGCGCCACCATCTCGCCGGGGGGCGACAGCGTCCAGCGCGCGGCCCATTCCAGAAAGTCGATCGTCGCCGGGGGCAGGGAGGGCAGATCCAGTCGCGCCAAGACCGCCTTCAGCCGCCGGTTGGTCGCCGGAATCTCGCGCACGTCGCTGACCACGCCCGTCATCTGGCGCGGCCCAAGAGGCACGGTGACCAGATCGCCGCGCGCCAGCGCCATGTCGTCGGGCACGACATAGTCGAATGGTTCATCGACGGGCAGGGGAATCAGGACGGCGGCGACTTTCACCCGCAGGCCCCGTGGTCTAGAAGCTGCGGCATGAAACTGTTTCTCGATACCGCCGACGTCGCCGTCATCAAGGACATGCTGCCCACCGGAATGGTGGACGGCGTGACCACCAATCCGTCCCTGATCGCAAAGTCCGGTCGCAACATCGCTGAGGTCATCGCCGAGATTTGCGCCCTCGTCGAGGGGCCCATTTCGGCCGAGGCCGTCGCCACCGACTTCGAGACCATGGTCAAGGAGGGCGAAAAGCTGGCCGGCATCGCTCCGAATGTGGTGGTCAAGCTGCCGCTCACCTGGGACGGGCTGCGCGCCACGCGGGTCTTTGCCGACAAGGGCATCCGCACCAATGTGACCCTGTGCTTCTCGGCCGCCCAGTCCATGCTGGCGGCCAAGGCCGGGGCCAGCTTCATCTCGCCGTTCGTCGGCCGCCTCGAGGACCACGGCGCCGACGGGATTGGCCTGCTGGAAGAAATCCGCACCCTCTACGACATCCATGGATTCGAGACCGAGGTGCTGGCCGCCTCGCTGCGAAACCCCGCCCATGTCTCGGCGGCGGCGCTGGCCGGAGCGGATGCAGCAACCCTGCCCGCCGACACCTTCAAGGCGCTGGTCAAGCACCCGTTAACCGACAAGGGTCTTGATGCCTTCCTGGCCGACTGGGGCAAGACCGGCCAAAGCATTCTGTAAGACGGCGCACCGCCTTGCCCGGTTGTGCGCCAGCCGGGGCCGACCGTGACCGAGACTGCCGACCTTTTCCATGACGACCCTGCGGACGAGGGCCCGCGCTGGCCCGAGGTGCGCGCCTGGTTGCAGAGCCATGCCGCCACCCTGGTCGAGGATCGCGCCCTGCTGCAGGAGCTGGGTCTGCGCCCGCACGGCCCCAATGTCGTGGACTTCGGCGCCGCAGCCCTGTCGCGGGTCGAGGCCGTCGCCGCGCGCGAGGCCGGCGCCCGCAAGGCCATTGAGGGCGTCGCCCGCGCCAATTTCGCCGCCCAGGCCCAGACCCATGTGGCGGTCCTCGACCTGATGGAGGCGCGCAATCCGTCCGACCTCGCCCGCCGTCTCGATGCCGCCGCCCAGGCCCGCTTCGGTCTGGCCGGGGCGTCGATCGTGCTGGAAAAGCCGGGCGGCATTCCCTTCGGCTGGCGCGCGCTGGACCCGGGCGGCGTCGACGGCCTGCTGGGTCGCAACGGTCTGCACCGGCTGGGCACGGGCGGGCAGGGGCTGGGCCTGTTTGGCGCGGCCGAGGACGAGGTGCGCTCGGTCGCCCTCGTTCGCATGGCTCCGCACGTCGGGCCGAACGGCACGACCCGCCCCGCCCTCTGTGCCTTCGGCTCGCCCGATCCCGAGGGCTTCACGCCCGAGATGGGATGCGAGCTGGCGGCCTTCCTGACCCGGGTGATCGAACGGATGGCCGAGCGATGGCCGATCCTCAGTTGACCCTTCCGCAGCCGGACGCTCCTGCAGAGACGGCGCTGGAGGCGTGGCTCCACCATCTGGCGCATGAGCGCCGCCTTTCGCCCCGCACACTGGAGGCCTACGGCCACGCCGGGCGCCGCTATCTGGGCTTTCTGACCGCGCACCGGGGCGGGGCGCTGACGGTCGTTGATCTGGCCGGGATCACGGCCTCAGATCTGCGCGCCCACCTGGCCGAGCGGCGATCCGGTTCCCATCCCCTGTCGGCCCGATCGCTCAGCCAGGCCCTGTCGGCCATCCGTGCCTTCCACCGCTTTCTGGAACGGAGGCTGGGCATAGAGGCCCCCGAACTGGCGCTGGTCCGGGGCCCGCGCATCAAGCCGGGCCTTCCGCGCGCCCTGCTGGTGGATCAGGCGCTGGAGCTGATGGGCGCGACCGGCGACGATGCCGAAACCCCGCCGTGGGAGGCCGCCCGCGACCGCGCGGTCCTGATGCTGCTGTACGGCTGCGGCCTGCGCATCTCCGAGGCGCTCGGCCTGACCGATGCCGATGTCCCGCTGGGCGAGACCCTGCGCATCACCGGCAAGGGCTCCAAGACCCGGATCGTGCCCGTCCTGCCCCAGGTGGCCGAAGCGGTGGCTGTCTATCGCGATCTCAGGCCCTGGACCGAAGGGCCGGATCATGCCCTGTTCCTCGCGAGGCGCGGCGGCAAACTCAGCCCGCGTCAGGTCCAGGCCGCCGTCCAGACCCTGCGGCGTCGCCTCGGCCTGCCCGAAACCACCACGCCCCACGCCCTGCGCCACAGCTTCGCCACCCATCTGCTCGGCGCCGGCGCCGATCTGCGCAGCCTTCAGGATCTGCTGGGCCACGCCAGCCTGTCGACCACCCAGAAATACACCGCCGTCGACGCCGCCCGCCTGATGGGCGTCTATTCATCCGCACATCCGAGGGGTTAAGGTCGGGCCGGCCCGGCATCAGACCGGGGCATGGGGCAGGGAGATATCGGTGACCGGTCTGGATCGGCGGACCCTCATTCTTTCGGCAACGGGTCTGGCCCTGGCGGGTCCGGCGCTGGCCGTGCCGATGGCCCAAGACCCCGAGCCCCGCCTGCTGACCAATATCCTGACCCGGGTGGCGGCCGAGGTCGAGCTGAACGGCAGCCGCCGCTATCCGCTGGTGCTCGATACCGGGGCCGGGCGCACCGTTCTCGCCGATACCGTGGCGCAGGAGCTGAACCTGCCCGCCGGCCCGCCTGTGCTGGTCCATGCCATCACCTCGGCCGAGGTGCTGCCGACAGTCCGGCTGGCAAGGCTGGATTTTGCCGGGCGGACGTTCAACGATCTGGTCTGTCCGGTGGTCAGCCGGGACCTGCTGGCCGCCGAGGGTCTGCTGGGTCTGGACGTTCTGTCGCGCTACCGGCTCAGCATCGACCTGGCCCGACGGCGGGTATCGATGCGGCCGTCCGGCACCGATGTGTTCGAGGGCAGTCCGGCCTTCGCCTCCCCGTCGCGCCTGACGCGCGAGGGCGTGCGCGCCGAGATCGGTCGTTTCGGCCAGCTGATCCTGCCGACGGCCCGGGCCGGTGGCGTGACCCTGTCCGCCTTTGTCGACACGGGCGCCCAGTATTCGATCGGCAATCTGGCCCTGCTGGAGGCCCTCAGTGCCGGCCGCGCGGAAGAACCCGGCCGCGATGTCGAGGTGTATGGGGTCACCGGCCAGGTTCTGACGGCCCGCGAGCGCGAGGTGCGCGGTCTCGAGATCGCCAATCGCGACCTCGGCCCGACGCGCCTTCTGTTCGCCGATCTCCACGCCTTCGACGCTCTGGACCTGATCGCGGCCCCGGCCCTGCTGATCGGGGCCGACATCCTGTACCGCTTCCGCCGCGTCGAGCTGGACTACGGCCGTCAGCGCATGACCCTGAGCGGCCTCAGGCCGCCCGCGCGAACGCGCTAGGACTGCATGGTCCAGCCCTCGACGCCCATGGCGGCCTGACGCACGGCTTCCGAGCGGGTCGGGTGGGCGTGGCAGGTGCGGGCGATATCCTCGGACGAGCCGCCGAAGGCCATGGCCATGGCCGCCTCGTGGATCATTTCACCGGCCTGCGGGCCCATGATGTGCACGCCCAGCACCCGGTCGGTCTCCGCATCGGCCAGCACCTTGGCATAGCCGTCGGTCTCGTGGTTGATCTTGGCCCGGCTGTTGGCGGTGAAGGGGAACTTTCCGACCTTGTAGGTCACGCCCGCGGCCTTCAGCTGGTCCTCGGTCTGGCCGACCCAGGCCACTTCCGGGCTGGTGTAGACCACGCCGGGCACCAGATTGTAGTCGACGTGGCCGACCTTGCCGGCGATGGTCTCGATGGCGGCCACCGCGTCCTCCTCGGCCTTGTGGGCCAGCATCGGCCCGTGGGTCACATCGCCGATCACCCAGATGCCGTCGGTGCCGGTCCTGAAGTGATCATTGTCGAGGAAGCCGCGCTTGTCGGTCGCCAGGCCGACCGTCTCCAGCCCGAGGCCTTCGGTGTAGGGACGGCGGCCGATGGCGACCAGCACCACATCGCCCTTCAGCGTTTCGGCCTCACCACCTCTGGCCGGTTCTACTGTCAGTTCGACGCCGGATTTGGAGGTCTTCGCCCCCGTCACCTTGGCGCCCAGCTTGAACTTCATGCCCTGCTTGGTCAGTACGCGCTGGAAGGCGGTGGCGACATCACTGTCCACGCCCGGGGTGATGCGGTCCAGATATTCGACGACCGTCACCTCGGCGCCCAGACGCCGCCAGACCGAGCCCAGCTCCAGTCCGATGATGCCGGCGCCGACCACGATCAGCTTCTCGGGGACCTTGTCCAGCGCCAGCGCGCCGGTGGAATCGATCACCTTTCCGGCTTCGAAGGTCACGCCGGGCAGGGGGGTGGGCTCCGAGCCCGTGGCGATCACGACATTGGCCGTCTTCAGCGTGGTGGTCGTGCCGTCGGCGGCCTCGACCTCAACGACGCCCTTGCCGTTCAGCCGGCCGCGGCCCTTGATCCAGTCGACCTTGTTCTTCTTGAACAGGAATTCGATGCCCTTGGTCAGGGCGGT
>CAXICH010000174.1:0-5227 GCA_964022245.1 uncultured Alphaproteobacteria bacterium | reverse complement strand
GCGGCGCCCTGAAGGGATTGCCGCGCGGGCTGGCCTTCCGCCTGCTTGAGGCCGGTGGCGTCATCGACAGGGCCGATGTGGAGCGCGATCTGGCCGCGCTCAGCCAGGCTGAACGCCGCACACTGAGGACATTCGGCGTGCGCATGGGCGCCCATTCCGCCTGGCTGCCGGCCCTGTTGAAGTCACGCCCCCGCGCGGTCGCGCAGGCGTTCACCGGCGGATGGGCGTTCCGGGGGCGCGGTGAGGGGGTGACCTTGTTGCCGTCACCCGCCCCGCCACCGCGGCGGCTGTCTGCCTTCGGTCTGCGCGCGGTGGGTCGCTACGCCGTCCCGGTCGAACTGCTGGAGACGATGGCCGAACGGCGGGCGGCCGGAAAGGGCACGCTGTCCGACGGGGACCTCAAGGACCTTGGCATGACCGTCGGCGAGGCCAACGCGCTGATTGCCGCCTTGAAGACGACCCGCGCGCGTCAGCCCGATCGACCGGGGAAGGCGCCGAAGCCGGTGAAGGACTCGCCGTTCGCGGTCCTGCGGGCACTGGCCGCGCCGCGGGACGCGGCCGCCCGAACCAAACGCCGCCGCCCGCGCCGCGCCCGGTCGCCTGCAGGAGGCGCATGAGCGACAGCGCCGAAATCTGCCGCCTCGATGTCTGGCTGTGGCGGGCGCGGCTGTCGCCAACCCGGACCGAGGCCGCCCGCATCATCGAGAAGGGCCGGGTGCGGCTGACGCGCGCGGGGCAGCAGGCGCGCATTTCCAAGGCCGGCTATCGCGTACGGCCCGGAGACGTCGTCACCCTGATGCGCGGCGAGCGGCTGGTCGAGGCGCGGATCGTCGCCTTCGGGACGCGGCGCGGCCCCCCGGCCGAGGCGGCGGGCCTCTTCGAAGACCTGACCCGGCCGGCCCCGGAGACGCCGGACGGTTGACACCGGCGCGATCGGGGGCCATCTGCCGCGTCCGGCCCCCGGCTGATCCTCCGACCCCCGGTTTCGTTCATGACCTACATCGTCACCGACGCCTGCGTCCGCTGCAAATTCATGGACTGTGTCGAGGTGTGCCCGGTCGACTGCTTCTATGAGGGTGAGAACTTCCTGGTGATCGCGCCGGATGAATGCATCGACTGCGGCGTCTGCGAACCCGAGTGCCCGGTTGATGCCATCAAGCCGGATACCGAGGATGAACCCGACGGCAAATGGCTGCAGGTCAATGCCGACTTCGCCAAGGTCTGGCCGAACATCACAGTGAAGGGCACACCGCCCGCCGACGCTGAAGAGTTCGAGCGAGAGACCGGAAAGTTCGAAAAATACTTCTCGGAAAAGCCCGGCAAGGGCTCCTGACCGGCCTTTTGCGCAACAGCCATACGGCTTTCGGCCCCATTGCGGTCACAATATGCCCCTCGCCCGTGGTCATGCTTGGGGATATTTTGAAATTTCCGCTTTTTGTGATAGATTGATCTCATTCGGTCGGATGGCCCGCGACGCGTTCGCACCATCCGGAGTGACGATAGAACCCCGACATAAACCGGGGCGGCCAGAGGTTTGGTGATCCGTTTCCGCATCTGAGATCGACAGTCCGCCGGTGCCGCTTTGCCGGGCAGGACAGGCCGTCTTCGATGCCGGGGTGAATTGCGATCGTCTGCGTCCGTGAAAGGAAATGACATGACGAGCAAGAGTGGTCTTGAATTCAAGGTTGGCGACGCGGTCGTCTATCCGGCTCACGGCGTCGGCAAGGTTGCCGCGGTCGAGACCCAGGAAGTCGCGGGCATGACCCTGGAAGTCTATGTCGTCACCTTCGACCACGAGAAAATGACCCTGCGCGTCCCGACCAACAAGGCCAAGACCGCCGGGCTGCGCTCGCTGGCCGCCGAGGATGTCGTCAGCCGCGCGCTGGTGACGCTTAAGGGCCGCGCCCGCATCAAGCGCACCATGTGGTCGCGCCGGGCCCAGGAATATGAAGCCAAGATCAACTCGGGCGACCTGATCTCGATCGCCGAAGTTGTGCGCGACCTGCACCGCGCCGACACCCAGCCCGAACAGTCCTATTCGGAGCGCCAGCTGTATGAATCGGCCCTCGACCGCATGGCCCGCGAAGTCGCGGCCGCCAACCGCATCGACAAGGACGCGGCCGTTGAACTGCTGGCCAAGTCGCTGAGCGCCAAGAAGGCGCCGCCGGCCCCCGCCGCCGCCGAAGCGGCCTGATACCAGGCACGAGCTGAGCCCCTTGAAGGCCCCGGAGCGATCCGGGGCCTTTTTTCGTGCGCTCCCTCAGCCGGTCTCGAGCGATTCCAGATAGGCGATCAGGTCGCGGATCTCGTCAGGTGCCAGCTCGACCGGGGGCATGGCGGGGTGGGCGGTGGTCAGGCCCTCGGCCAGGGCTTCCTGCAGGAAGCGGACGGGGTAGCGGGTGTGCAGGTCGCGGAACGGCGGCGCCTCGGCCATGGGACTGTCGCCGGTCGGGCCGACGGCATGACAGACGGCGCAGCGGGCCCGGACCAGAGCCTCACCGCGCTGGACAGCACCGGGGGTCGCAGTCAGGGCGGGGACGCCGTCGTCAGGCCTCGCCGCGCAAGCGGCCAGAGCCGCCACAACGGCCAGGGTGAAAAGGATCGGTGCGCGCATGTCGGCTCTCCATCGGGCTGCCGTCAGTCGAGCACGGACCCCGCCTCGGGACCTTGACGTGGATCAAGGCCGGTCCCCCGGACGTTGGCTACCCTGAGCCTATTCATCACGACGTCGCTTCCTGCGGGAAAACGACCAGACGCGGGAGCCCGCCATGACCTCGACCCTGACCCATATCCGCCTTGAACTGGCCCGCGAGCCCGGCTCGCCGGCCGGTAATCCGCAGGACGGCTGGGACATCGTGGCTGTGCTGGATGAGGAAGGCCGGCTGGACCCCGCGGGCTGCCGGGACCAGGCGGATCGCCTGCATGTCCGGCGGTTCGAGGAAAACCAGACCGTCGCCACCGGCACCCTGCGGCACGCAGGAAGCAAGTGGCTGCTGGATCTGGCGCCCGAGGATGCCCCCGACGCCACCGGCTTTCGCTTTGGCGAGGAGCGGTTCGTCGCGGGCGAATATGTCAGCCTGATCAACGCCGACGGCGAACCGCACCCCTATGTCGTAGCCCGGACCGCGCCGCTTTGATCAGAAGTATTCGGCGCCGGCCGGGCAGGTGGCGCTGATCCGGCGGGCGGTGATGCTGGCCGGGATGTAGGGCGTGCCGCGCGCCAGCTGGGCGCCGCCGTTGAAGCGGAAGCTTTCCGGCTCATACGGGCCATTCAGGCGGACGCGCACGGTGCGGTCCTTGTGGTCGCGGCAGATGCCCTCGAAGCGCGCCTGGCCATTGCCGACTTCGCGCACCGGGTAGGTGCAGGACCACCGACGCGTCGACAGACCGCTGAAGAAGCGGGTGATCTCGCTGGGACGGACGCATTTGGTCTCGGTGTCGCGGATGCCGAGGGCACTGGTCGTATATTCCCAATAGCCGGGCAGCGGCGTGCCCGAGGCCTGGGGCGAGGTCGCCGAGGACGGCACGGTCATCAGCATTCCCAGCGCCAGGGCTCCGCCGGCGATGGGGAGCGCGCGGGCGAGGAAGCGGGTGCGGCCTTGTCTGTTCGTCATGTCAGCCCTCTCTGAAAGCTCGGGGATCGATATATGACCTGAGTATGTGTCCGCAATTGAACAGGGGCTGAACGATCCGTAATTGTGCGGTTGGGGCAAGCGGATACGCTTGCCGGAATCCCCGGCGCGCGGCCTTGACGCCCGGCCCCCTCCTCCTCTATACGACCGCCTCTCGCGCGGGACAGGGTTTCGCGTGCACCCAATGTTTCGTGCCCGGTGTCACTGATGCCACGGCGCCAATGAGGATCAGTCCATGTCGCGTCGTTGCGAACTCACCGGGATCGGCCCGATGGTCGGCCATTCGGTCAGCCACTCGAACATCAAGACCAAGCGTCGCTTCCTGCCGTCGCTGAAGACCGTCAAGGTCGCCTCGGAAGCCCTGGGCCAGACCTTCAGCCTGCGTATCTCGAACGCCGCCCTGCGCACCCTGGACTACAAGGGTGGCCTGGACGCCTTCATCGTCAAGGCCCGCGACGAAAAGCTGTCGACCGCCGCCCAGCGCATCAAGCGCCAGGTGAAGGCCAAGCTGGCGGAACAGGAAGCCTCCTGATCCCGGCGGATCAGCCCGATTTCGAAAAGGCCGGTGGAAACACCGGCCTTTTTCTTTTCGGGTCCGCCCTCTAAGGTTCCGGCTTTCCTGTGACAGGCCTGCCGGAGACGCCCGTGACCGTATCGTTCCGCCCCCTTCTGGTCTCGATGGCCGCCCTTGGCCTGAGCTTCGGCGCCACCGCCCCGGTGCTGGCGCAGGAGGGAGCGGAACAGCGGACCTCGACCGCCTTCACCATGGACACCGGCGGGCCGCGCACGCCGGAACAGCTGGCCATGCGCTTCGATGTCGCCGATCTGGCGATCAAGGTGATGCCGGACGACCAGGCGATCGAGGGCGTCGCCACCCTGACCTTTACCGCCACGGCGCCGCTGGACCGGCTGGTGGTCGAGCTGGACACCCGGTTCGACGTCTCCGAGGTGGCCATCGACGGGCGCGTGCTGTCGTCGCGCGACTGGGTCAATCCCGAAGGCCGGATGACCATCAGCCTGCCGCGCCGCCTGCGCGCGGGCCAGTCGGTCGATCTGCGCATCGCCTATGCCGGCAAGCCGCATGTGGCGCGCAATGCGCCGTGGGACGGCGGCTTTGTCTGGTCGACCGCGCCCGGCGGAGAGCCCTGGATCGCGACCGCCATCCAGGGCGACGGCTGTGACCTGTTCTGGCCCTGCATCGACCATCCGATGGCCGAGCCGGGCCGCGTGGATCTGCACATCACCATTCCGTCGAACCTGTCTGCGCCGGCCAACGGACGCTTCCTGGGCAAGGAGGACCACGGCGACGGCTGGACCACCTGGAACTGGACCGCGAACCAGCCGAACAACTATGCCATCTCGCTGACGGTCGGACCCTATGTCGAGCTGTCAGGCACCTATGAGAGCCGCTTCGGCAACACCATTCCGATGCATTTCTGGCACCTGAACAGCACGGATCCGGCCAAGGCCGCGGCCCTGTTTGCCGAGTTCCCGGAGCAGCTGGACTTCTTCGAGGCCACGGTCGGCCCGTTCCCGTTCGGCGACGAAAAGATGGGGGTGGTCGAGACCCCGCACCTGGGCATGGAGCACCAGAC
>CAXICH010000173.1:0-5286 GCA_964022245.1 uncultured Alphaproteobacteria bacterium | reverse complement strand
CGCACCAAGGGCGGCGGAGGCGAGGCCTTTTCCCAATGAGGAAACCACGCCGCCAGTGATGAACACATAACGGGCCATGGGAGATCACCTTAGCGTCGATTCGCGGCGCGCACAGGGGCGATCCTCATCCGGGAGCAAACGCCTGTTGAAATCCGCAGGAAAGTTTGGCGGTCGAGGACTTACTGGGCCGGCTCCGAGCCGGCCAGGGCATCCAGATCATCAAGCGTCGGGGCGGCCGGGGCCGCGCCAGGCGTGGCGGTCGGAGGCGGCGCAATACCGGGCTCGGCGCTGTCCGCAGCCGGCGCGGTCGGCTGGACCAGAGCCCCCACGGCATCGGCATCAATCCCGGAGCTGGACCCGCGGGTCATGTTGCCCGACACCGTCAGGCTGATCGCCAGGATGAAGAACAGAGCCGCCATAATCCACGTCGACTTGGTCAGAAGGTTCCCCGCACCGCGCGCCGTCATGAAACCCGACGGACCGCCGCCCATGCCCAGCGCGCCCCCTTCGGAGCGCTGCAGCAGCACCAGCGCCGTCATGGCGAGCGAGACGAGGATGATGGCGACGAGGAGAATGGTCTGGAGCATGGCTGCTTATATGTGTGGCACGGGGCTGCGCCGATCAAGCGGCGGGCTCTATCATTGTTGTCGGTGGGGCGCAAACCCCAGCAGGGCGGGATCAGGCCGCCCGGATGATCTGGATGAAGTCGTCGGCCCTGAGCGAGGCACCGCCGACCAGACCGCCGCCGACCTCCGGCACAGCGAGGATGTCTGCAGCATTGTCCGGCTTCATCGATCCGCCGTACAGGATCGGGGCCTGCCGCGCGCCCTCACCGAGACGCTCGACCAGCGCGGCGCGGATGGCGGCGTGCACCTCGGCGATCTGATCCAGCGTCGGGGTCAGGCCCGTGCCGATCGCCCAGATCGGTTCATAGGCCACGGCGAACGCCCGATCCTGCAGGGCGTCGGGCAAGGAAGCCCGGACCTGGGCGGTGACAAAAGCAACCGCCTGACCGGCTTCACGCGTGTCCAGTGGCTCGCCAACACAGATGATGGGCTCCAGCCCCGCCCGCAGGGCTGCTTCAACCTTGGCGGCGACGTCCGCGTCGCTTTCGCCGAACCCCTCGCGGCGCTCGGAATGCCCCAGAATCACCAGACGCGCGCCGGCATCCGCCAGCATCGGGGCCGAAACCGACCCGGTGAAGGCACCGGAATCCTTGGGGTGGCAATCCTGTCCGCCCAGCTCGACCGGACCCGCGCCCAGCTTCCACGCCATCTGGGCCATGAGGGTCGCGGGCGGGCAGAGACCCACGCGGGCATTGACGGGATCGGCCTCCAGCGACTGGCGCAGGGCACCGGCCTCGTCGAGGGCCGGGGTCAGGCCGTTCATCTTCCAGTTGCCGACAATGAGTTTCACGGGTGTTTCCATGGCCAAGGTTTAGGAGCAGATGACGGATGCGCCAAGCCTGTGTCTTGCCGCAAGGGGGGTGCTGCCCCTATACGCCGATAAAGCCCCGCGTGGGCACCTGCGCACTGCTCAAGGTTTGTCATGATCAGCAACTTCCGCGACTTCGCCAAATCGCCCTGGGCGATTGCCATTATCGGGCTGATCGCCATCAGCTTTGTGGTCGTCGGGACCCAGGCGGACGTCTTCGGTGCGCTGGGCCCGCGTCATGTGATCAAGGCCGGCGACCGGACCCTGAGCCAGCAGGAATTCCGCGCTGATTTCGACCAGGTGCGCGAGAACTATCAGGAACAGACGGGCGCCCCGGTGACCCTCGAGGATCTGGTCGGGCAGAACATCCATATCCGGTACCTTGAGGGCAAGACCCAGGAACTGGCTTTCCAGAGCTGGGCCCGCCGCGTCGGCATCCGCCCGGGCAAGGAACTGATCCTCAAGCAGATCCGGCAGATCCCCGCCTTCTTCAACCAGATCACCGGCCAATTTGACGAAGAAGCCTACCGCACCGTTCTGCAGGGCGAGAACATGACGCCTGCCGACCTGGAACAGGACCTGCGCGACCAGTATGCCCAGAACCACTTCGGTGCGTCGCTGTATGCGGCGGCCCGGGTGCCCCGGATCTATGGCGCCGTGATCGCCAACGGCGCGCTGGAGCGCCGTGATGGGCGCTGGTTCGCCGTCACCCAGGAGATGGCCGGCACCGCGCCCGCCCCGACCGATGCCCAGCTGACCACCTTCATGAACGAGAACGAGGCCCAACTCCGTCGTCCCGAGACACGGGTCGCTTCGATCGTGCTGTTCGACAATCCTCCCGGACAGGCGCCCGAGATCAGCGAAGAGGCCATTGTCGAGCGCTTCGAGTTCCGCAAGGACTCCCTGTCCGTGCCGGAACGTCGGACGTTTGCCGTTTACCCGGCTGCCAGTGCCGAAGCCGCCGGGCGGATTGCGGCGGCTCTGAGGGCCGGTCAGAATCCGGGCGTCGAACCCACCCCCTATTCCGAAACTCCGCAGAGCGCCGTGCCCGATCCCGCCGTGGGGGCTGCCGTGTTCGGCCTGTCCCAGCCCGGTGTGTCGGAGGCTGTCCAGACCCGGGTCGGTTATGCCGTCGTTCAGGTCACTGCGATCCAGCCCGGCGAGCCGGCGACGCTGGAAGGCGTGCGCGAAGCCATCGTTCAGGAACTCCAGGGTGAGGCCGCGACGGGACAGGAGTTCGAGCGCGTCGAACGCTATGAGGCCGCCCGCAACAGCGGCAGGACGCTGGAGCAGGCCGTCGAGGATGTCGGCGCGCGGATCATCACCCTGCCCGCCTTCACCGAACAGGGCTTCCGCGCGGACGGCAGCCAGATCAATGCGCCGCCCCAGATCTTTGAAACCGCCTGGCGCCTCCCCGAAGGCGGCGTCAGCGACGTGATCGACGCGGGTCAGGGCCAGTATTTCGTGCTGCGCCTCGACTCCATTCGCCCGGCGGCCATGCCCGCGCTCGACGACGTGCGCGAGATTCTGGTGCGGGAGTGGACCGCCCGCGAGAACAGCCGCCTTCTGAGCGCCAAGGCCGAGGAACTGGCCGCGCGCGTCCGTGCCGGAGAAGACATCGCCGATGTCGCCCGCTCGGTCGGGGCCACCCTGATCACGCGTGAGAACACGCTTCAGGATCAGGAAACCCAGGAGGCCATCGGTCAGGGCGTGCTGCAGGGCCTGTTCGGTCAGGCCAAGGGACAGGTCTTCGTGCAGCCGGCCAGCCAGACGGCCGTTGCCGTCGGCGTCGTCGATGACATCCGCGCCTCGGACGTCGCTACCGTCGCCCCGATCGCCGAGCGGGTGCGCCCGCGGATCACCCAGGATCTGGTGTCGGGTCTGGGCGACAGCGCGATTGGCTGGACCCAGGTGAACTCCGGGGCCCGCTATGACGTCGGTGCCGCGCGGCAAGCGCTCGGACTGCCCGAAGAGGCCCCCGCCGCTCCGGCGGGAGCCGCTGCCGGGGCTCAATGATCGACGAGCGTTCGCCGGTTGATCCGGAGGCCTTTGCCCGGGCCTGGAATGCGGGGATCCCCCAGGTCGTGGTCCGTCGCCGGATCGACGATCTGGAGACGCCGGTCTCAGCCTATCTCAAGGTCGGCACGGGGCGGCCCTATGCCTTTCTGCTCGAGTCGGTCGAGGGCGGCGCGGTCAAGGGCCGCTATTCGATCCTGACGCTGGACCCCGACGTCGTCTGGCGGTGTCGAGACGGCAAGGCCGCCGTCGCCCGTGGGGCCGATGTCGCCTCCGACCGGTTCGTCGATGAATCCGAGGATGCGCTGACATCCTTGCGGCGTCTGATGGCCGCCAGCCGCTTCGACCTGCCCGCAGACCTGCCGCCCATGGCCGCCGGCCTGTTCGGAGCCTTCGGCTATGACATGGTCCGCCTGCTGGAGCCGTTGGGCCAGGCCAACCCGGACCCGCTGGACCTGCCCGATGCCGTGCTGTCCCGACCGTCGCTGGTCGCCATCTTCGATTCGGTCAGCCATGAGATCGTGCTGGTCGCGGCCGCCTATCCCGATGGCACGACCCCGGCGGAACAGGCCCTGTCGCAGGCCCTCGCCCGGCTGGATGATTTCGAGGCCCGGCTGGACCAGGGCCTTGCACGCCCGCGCGCCGCGCCCCTGCCCACTCCGGCGTTCCAGACCCGCGTCGACGGCCCCGCCTATGCCGCCATGGTCGACCGGGCCAAGCGGTACATTGAGGCCGGTGACATCTTTCAGGTAGTGCTCAGCCACCGTCTTTCGGCGGAGTGGACCCGCGACCCCTTCGCCTTCTACCGCTCGCTGCGGCGTCAGAACCCCTCGCCCTATCTGTTCTATCTGAATTTTGGCGGCTTCCAGATGGCGGGCTCCAGCCCCGAGATCCTGGTGCGGTTGAAGGACGGCGGTGTCACCATCCGGCCGCTGGCGGGCACCCGCGCGCGCGGGGCGACCGAGGCCGAGGACCAGCGTCTCGAGGCCGAACTGCTGGCCGATCCCAAGGAGCGGGCCGAGCACCTGATGCTGCTGGATCTGGGCCGCAATGACGTCGGCCGCGTCAGTCGGCCGGGCAGCGTCACCGTCACCGAGAGCTTCGTCGTCGAACGCTACAGCCAGGTCATGCACATCGTCTCGAATGTGACCGGCAAGGCCGACCCGAAGCTGGACGCGGTCGACACCCTGCTGGCCGCCCTGCCCGCCGGCACCCTGTCCGGGGCGCCCAAGGTGCGGGCGATGGAGATCATCGACGAACTCGAGACCGAAAAGCGCGGCATCGGCTATGGCGGCGGCGTCGGCTACATCTCCAGCGACGGTCAGGCGGACATCTGTATCGTGCTGAGGACCGCCCTGTTCACGCCCGGCAAGATCCATGTCCAGGCCGGCGCGGGGGTTGTCGCCGACAGCGATGCGGCCGCCGAATATGCCGAGACCCTGGCCAAGGCGCGGGCGCCGATCCGGGCCGCCGAGGATGCGTGGCGTTTCGTCTCAGGAAACGACTGAGGCCGCGGGCGCGGGGTCCTCGAACTGGACGCCCGGGCCCAGCACCACGGCCCCGGCCATCAGTATCGCCGCTGCCGCCAGCAGACCCATGGCCGCCAGTGCCCCGATCGCCTGTCGCGCCGCCGGTTTGGGGGCGTCCCCGTCCAGCAGGCGGCGGGCTTCGGCAAGCTTGGGTGTGATGTCCATGGTCGGGCCTCCCTCTCAGGCCCCAGACCAGTCTGATTGGGTTAACGCGCGGTTTACGCTCCGCCGCTTGGCGCGGGCGTCCCCTCGCTCTAGAAGCCGCTCATGATCCTCGTCATCGACAACTACGACAGCTTCACCTGGA
>CAXICH010000172.1:0-5309 GCA_964022245.1 uncultured Alphaproteobacteria bacterium | reverse complement strand
ACCGCTTTCCCTCGCTTTCAACCCAAAACACAGTCGGGTCCCTTCTCCCCTTGTGGGAGAAGGTGCCCCCTGAGAAGGGGGCGGATGAGGGGTCATGCCGCCGGCAGACGGTCCGGCCCCACTTCATCTCCGGCACGACCCCTCATCCGAGCCGCTCACGCGGCCCACCTTCTCCCGCAAGGGGAGAAGGACGCAGGTAATCTGAGCCCCGCCCGACTCGCGTCGGCGGGGCTTTTGTTTGTGACCGGGCCGGGTTCGTGCATTCTGGCGCGCTACAGACCCGGAGGCAGTCTTGAAAATCATCGGCAATCTGATCCTGGCGGCGGTGCTGCTGCTGGTCATCAGCTTCTTTGCGGCCCCCGGTGTGGCCTTCTTTGCCCTGCGCGGTGCGGCCGACAGTGGCGATGTGGCCGAGCTGGACCGGCTGGTCGACTATGGCGCCATGCGCAAGGCCCTGGGCCCGCAGCTGACCGGCCGCGTCGAGACCCTGACGCCGCCGCCGTCCATCCTCGAAGACCCCATCGGCGCCGTGCAGCGTCAGTTCCAGCGCGGCCCCGTGGCCGAAGGGCCCCGCGCCGACGCCTATCTGACGCCGGCGGCCCTGGGGGCGCTCACCCGGGGCGAGGGGCGGTCCGCAGCCCTGCGCTCCGAGGCCCGAAGTGCCGAGGCCGAGCCGCCCTCCGGCGGGCCGCTACCCCGGCCGGTCTACTGGGGCATGGACCGGGCCCGGATGGCGGTGACCGGCGACGGCGGCGACGAGACGGTCTTCACCTTTGCCCGTACCGGTTTCTTCAGCTGGCATCTGGTGCATGTCAGCCTGCCGGAACAGCGGGTGCCGATCGTCGGCCAGAGCGGTCGCAAGGGCGGCTGAGCCCGATGGCCGAACGGTACGACTCACGGCAACCCTGATCCCCGGGGAGCGTTAGCGTAGCGGGAGTGCCCGGTTCAGACCGGGTCAGGGAGAGTCGAGGGGATTATGCGTAAACTGATTATCGGGGTCGCCGGTCTGGCGGTCGTGCTGCTGCTCGGGGCCTGGGCCCTGTCGCCCGTCCTTGCCATGCAGGCCCTGACCCGCGCCGCCGAACAGGGCGACGAGGCCGCCCTGGAACGGCTGGTCGATTTTCCGGCCGTCCGCCAGAGCCTCAAGGACGAACTGAACGCCCGCATGATGGCCGAGATGCGGAATGGCGACTCCGACATCGACCCGGCCTGGGCCGGCGTCGGCATGCTGCTGGGGCCCGCCATCGTCTCGGGCGCCATCGACGCCGTCATCACCCCCCAGGGCGTGGCCACCATGGTCCGCACCGCCGAGGCACCCGAGCCCCAGGACGTGCTCAACCGCCCGAAGCCCACGCCTGGCGAGACGGAGGACGACGTCCGCAAGTCCTGGACCTATCGCGGCGCCAACCGCGTCGAGGTGCGCCTGACCACGACCGACCGCCCGGACCAGCCGCTGATCCTCAACATGGACCGCCACGGCCTGTTCGGCTGGCGCCTCGTCGAGATCGACCTGCCGGACGCCTAGGGTCTGCTTCTCGGTGCGGGACCGCTGTCCGCTCCCGACCCATGGCGGTCGTTTCGCTACGCCTTAGCCCGCCGATCAAGGGGGCGTATTTCCTCAAATCTAATCCGCACCGGGTGCATGTCGAAACCGGCCACAGGCTGTGTGAACGCCAAACAGACCGGCGATATACATTTCGCCCGCAACGAGGACAGGCCATGAGCACCAAGCTGACTGCGGCCAACGCCAAGAATGACGCGGCAAAAACCCAAGGGAAGACATCTCTCGGGGACATCGACTGGGCGAAAGCGGCAATAACCAGCGCACCAACAAAAATGAGCAAGCGTCCGGGAACCATGATCCAGCCCCAGATGTAGACGCTCGGCCACCTCATTTTGCCCCTCTGTGATTTCCTATTTTGCTCCAATCAGCGTCCGCTTCCCCCCCATAGCCGACATCCGCTACGTCCGCTTTTCGGCGCCGCAGGCCGCCCGGACAGCCCGGCCTGACGACCCTCGACCCTGACCTGATCCGCCCCATCACCCGGAAATGCCGCGATCGGGCATTTCCGGGCGGGACACCGCACCCTGTCTTCAGGGCGCGTCACACTGCTGGCCGCTGACCGAGGCCAGCTCCTTGCCGTCGCGGGAGACCCGGCCCATCTCGACCGCATCCCCTGTTCCGCGAATGAAGAAATAGTCGCGGCTGCCCGTGATGGGCCGCAGGTCGTCATACATGGGGTTGATGACATAGGTGCCCGAGGCATCGACCATGCCGAGCTTCTCGCCCGACGACACGATGGCGCGACCGTTGTCGTCGAACTCGGAGATCGCCCGGAACTGAGGATTGATCTTGTAGGCGCCCTCGGCGTCGATCACGCCCCAGCGATAGCTGCGGGCATCGGCATTGACGGCCACCCCGGCCAGCGGACCGCCGGGGCCGTCCTCGAAATCGCCGACCATGTCGAACTGGGGGTTGATCTTCAGGGTGCCCTCGGCGTCGATATAGCCCCAGTCCTCTCCGACCCGCACGGGGGCCAGTCCGCCGGCGCCAAAGCCGCCCGCCTGTTCCCACTGGGGCTGGATGACCATCTCGCCCGAGGTGTTGATATAGCCCCAGCGATGGGTCTCGGTCTCGCGGGTAAAGTCGGGACGCTCGGGCCGCTCATAGCTGTAGCCCCAGGAGGCGGCGCGTTGCTCGGCGCTCTGCTGCCGCTGTTCCCAGGCTTCGGCCGCCTGGGTGTTCTCGGTGGTCTCGACCGAGGTGACCAGCACGGGCGCGAGGCCATTTTCGGCGAACTGGCCGACGGCCGTATACTGGGGATTGATCACCCACTTGCCGCCTTCGTCGATGAAGCCCCACTTCCGGTCGGTCGAGGCGGCCGCCAGTCCCTTGGTGAAATAGACGATCTCGGTCATGTCATCCTCGCTCGACGTGGCCACCGAGTCGAACTGCGGATTGATGACGTAGGCGCCGTCGCGATCGATGAAGCCGTATTGATCTCCGGACTGGACCAGGGCGCGGCCCTTGGTGTCGAACGGGGCCATGTCGTCGAACTGCGGATTGATGATGTAGGCGCCCTTGCGGTCCGCCGTGCCCCATTGACCGCCGACCTCGACCAGCAGGGTGTCGCCGCCGTCGAGGAAGACCAGGCTGTCGAACTGGGGATTGACCACATAGCTGCCCTTGCGGTCGATCAGGCCCCATTTTCCGCCGCTGCTGACCGGGGCCACGCCGCTCCGGGTGAAGAAGCCTGCGCCGTCGAACTGGGGGTTGATGACGATCTTGCCGTCCTCATCCACAAAGCCGCAGTTTTCGCCATAGGAGACGGGCATCAGGCGGAGATCGACCTCCGTGGCCATGCCGCCGCCCCCGCCGCCCTTGAACGCCCCCATGGACCAGGCCGCCGCGCCGACGCCGACCAGCGCGACGACGGCAACGCCCGCCAGAAGACCCTTGTTCGCAAATATGTTCTTGGTGTCCGCCATTGAATAAACCCCCAATCAACTCTCAGGGGTCGTTCAGATCAGCGTCCCCTGTCCAATGAGAGCAAGGGTACTCAATCGACGGTACAGTTCAAGGTTCGCTGATCACCGTTGCTCTAGCGTGTTGCGGATAGCCTCTAGCCCGGCCTCGGCCTTGCTGGCGTCGGGCGCGCCGCCCTGGGCAAAGTCCGGCTTGCCCCCGGCGCCTTGACCACCCATGGCCAGAACCGCGGCGCGGGCCAGGTCGGCGGCATTGATCCGGTCGGTGACGTCCGAGGTCACGGCCACGGTCACCGCCGCCTTGCCGTCGGTCGTGCCGATCAGGGCGACGACGCCACTACCCACCTGTTTGCGGAAATCCTCGGCCACGCCGCGCAGGCCCTTGCCGTCCACGCCGTCCAGCACCCGGGCGATCAGCTTCGTACCGTTCACCTCTTCCGGGGCCGCATTGCCGCCGCCGCCGCCGCCGAGGGCGACCTGCTTCTTCAACTCGGCGACCTGTTTCTCCAGCGCCTTGACCGAGGTCTGCAGCGCCTCGACCCGGCCCGGCACATCGGCGGGCTGGATCTTGAAGTCGCGGGCCAGACCCCGGGCGACGCGGGCCTGGGCTTCCAGATACTGACGCGCCGGCTCCCCTGTCAGGGCCTCGATGCGGCGCACGCCGGCGGCGATGCCGCTTTCCGAGACGATCTTGAACAGGGCGATGTCGCCCGTGCGCGCGACGTGCGTGCCGCCGCACAGTTCGACCGAATAGGGTTTGTCCTCGACCAGGCTGTGGCCCAGCGTCAGCACCCGCACCTCGTCGCCATATTTCTCGCCGAACAGGGCCACGGCCCCCGCCGCAATGGCCTCGTCGGGGCCCATCAGTTCTGTCCGGGCCGGCAGGTTCTGGCGGATGACGGCGTTCACCTCGTCCTCGATCCGGGCCAGTTCCTCCTCGGTCACCGGGGCATTGTGGCTGAAGTCGAAGCGCATCCGCTCGGCGTCGACCATCTGGCCCTTCTGCGCCACGTGCGGGCCCAGCACATTCTTGAGCGCCGCATGCAGCAGGTGCGCGGCCGAGTGGTTCGACCGGGTGGTCAGGCGGGCGAGCGCCGTCACCGAGGCCTCGACCCGGTCGCCGGTCTTCAGCGTGCCCGAGGTAATCTTGATGCGGTGGACATAGAGGTCGGGCGCAGGCTTTTGCACATCCAGCACCTCGGCCTGGCCGCCGGCCCAGCCCAGCGTGCCGCGGTCGCCCGCCTGTCCGCCGCCTTCGCCATAGAAGGGGGTGCGGTCCAGCACCAGCTCGGCCTCGGCTCCTTCCGGCGCCTGTTCGGCCGGAGCGCCGTCGACCACCAGCGCCAGCACCTCGCCGGTCCCGTCCACGTCGTCATAGCCGATGAAATCGGTCGGCCCGAGGCGGTCGCGCAGCGCCAGCCATTCGGCGGTGGAGGCGGTCTGGCCCGAGCCCTTCCAGTGCTCGCGCGAGCGGTCGCGCTGTTCGGTCATCGCCGCTTCGAAACCGTCGGTGTCGACGGCAAAGCCTCTACGGCGTGCCTCGTCCTGGGTCAGGTCCAGCGGGAAGCCATAGGTGTCATAGAGGGTGAAGGCGGTCGCGCCGGGCAGGGTGCCGCCCTCGGCCAGATCGCGCGTCGCCTCCTCGAACAGGGTCATGCCGCGGCCCAGCGTGGTGCGGAAGCGGATCTCCTCCTGCTTCAGCGTGTCCTCGATAGTGGCCTGGGCGCGGGTCAGCTCGGGATAGGCTTCGCCCATCTCGGCCACCAGCGTCGGCACCAGACGGTGCATCAGCGGGTCGGCGGCCCCCAGCAGGTGGGCGTGGC
>CAXICH010000171.1:0-5363 GCA_964022245.1 uncultured Alphaproteobacteria bacterium | reverse complement strand
GCTATGTCGACACCCTGATCGTCATTCCGAACCAGAACCTGTTCCGCGTCGCCAATGAGCGCACGACCTTCGCCGATGCCTTCGGCATGGCCGACCAGGTGCTGCATTCGGGCGTGCGCTCAATCACCGACCTGATGATCCTGCCGGGTCTGATCAACCTCGATTTCGCCGACGTCCGCGCCGTCATGTCCGAGATGGGCAAGGCGATGATGGGCACGGGCGAGGCCGAGGGCGACGACCGCGCCCTGATGGCCGCCCAGAATGCGATCGCCAACCCGCTCCTGGACGAGACCTCGCTCAAGGGCGCCAAGGCCGTCCTGGTCAACATCACCGGCGGCATGGACATGACCCTGCTGGAGGTCGACGAGGCCGCCAATGCCATCTCGGCCGAGGTCGATCCCGACGCGAACATCATCTTCGGCGCCGCCTTCGATCCGGCTCTGGACGGCAAGATCCGCGTGTCCGTGGTCGCCACCGGCATGGACGAGGAAGTGATGGCCCAGACGCCGCCGTCGACCCTGTCGCGCCCGATGACGACGGGGCGCCCGGCTCCCCGCATGCCCGAGCGTGAACCGCAGCGTACGCCGGAGCCCGTGATCCGCGCTGCCGAGCCGGCGCCGGTCACCCCGACCTTCGAGCCCACGATCCATGCGGCCGAGCCGCGCGTGCAGCCGCAGCCGCAGGCCCCCGAGCCGGTCGCGAAGGCCGAGGCGCCGCGCACCCTGGACCCGATCGTCGATCCCTGGGTCGAGGAATATGAGGCCGACCAGTCCCCGCGCGGCGCGACGCGCCCGGTTCAGGGCGACCTCTATATGGAACCGGCCCGCGAGCCTGCCCGTGCCGAACGCCAGCCGGACCCCGAACCCGAATGGGACGACCGCGACCACCATCGCAAGTCGGGCTGGAGCCTGTTCGGCCGCAAGCGGGCGCCGGAGCCGGCCCCCTATGCCGAGCCGCGCCATGAGCCGCGGTCCATGCGCCTTTCGGGAAGCCAGGCGCTGAAGACTCCGGAGCCGGAACCCTCGTCCGAGGAAGATGAGTTGGAAATCCCCTCGTTCCTGAGGCGTCTGGCCAACTGATGCACCGGTACGAACGTCCGTGATCCGGGCGTTCGTAACCGCATCGAAACAATCCGAAACCTGACTTTGGTTTTCCTCTCGTAAACCAGCCCATAGAGGTGTCGTCGGGCAATTCCGCCCGGCCTCTGTGTGGACGTTTCGTGATCCCGGTCAAAGCCGATCATCTCGAACAGACCCTGCGCGCCCCGGCGATCATCGCTGGCGTCGGCGTGCACACGGGCCAGCGCGTGCGCCTGGCCGTGCGCCCGGCGCCCACGGGGACCGGCATTGTCTTCGTGCGCACCGATGTGACCGACCGCGACAACCGCATCCCGGTCGCGGGACAGGCCGTGGTCGAGGCCCGCCTGAACACCATGATCGAAAATGGCGACGGCGTGCGCCTGTCGACCATCGAACATCTGATGGCAGCGTTCTGCGCGCTGGGCATTTCCAATGCCGTGGTCGAGGTGGATGGCCCCGAGCTGCCGATCCTGGACGGCTCGGCCCTGCCGTTCGTCCAGTTGCTCGATCGGGCCGGATTCCGCAATCAGGCCGCGCCGGTGCGCTATATCGAAATCCTGGCGCCCATCGAGGTGACCGAGGGCGACAAGCATGCGCGTCTGCTGCCCTGCGACCGCTATGAGATGCGCTTCGAGATCGACTTCGACACGCCGGTGATCGGCAATCAGGTGGTGGATTTCGTCGTCGATGAGCCGACCTTCCGCAGCGACATCATGGCCGCGCGCACCTTTGGCTTTGCCCATGAGGTCGAAGCCCTGCGCCGCGCCGGTCTGGCCCGCGGTGGCAGTCTTGAGAATGCGGTTGTCATCGACGGCGATCAGATCCTGAACACCGGCGGCCTGCGCATGGAGCGCGAGTTCGTCAAGCACAAGGCGCTGGACGCCATCGGCGACCTCTATGTGCTCGGGGGCCCGCTGCTGGGCCGCTATGAAGGCTACAAGGCCGGCCATGCGGTCAACAATATGCTGGTCCGCGAGCTGCTGGCCCGCCCGGATGCGTGGCGTGAAGTGACCCGCGTGCCCGAGCTGGCGCAGGCCGGGTAGGGCCTACTCCAGCGTAATCACGCTCATCATCCGGCCGAAGTCGGGCTCGCCGCTGAGGTGGGCGCGCCGGTTGGAATAGAAGCGGTCCGGATCGGGCAGGGTGTCGTGGCCGGTCCAGGCGATCCGGCCGACGCCGGCGCGCTCCAGCTTCCACATGACATAGCCCGGCAGGTCGAACTGGCGCCGATCGGGCTGTTTTCCCATGGTGAAGAACTGGCCCGCGCCGGAGGATTGGCGCAGGAACCGTTCCTCGAAGGCATCGTCGACCTCATAGGACGCCTGGGCGATGGTGGGGCCGACGACGGCGATGGTCTGGTCGTGCTCGGCGCCGCTCTCCTTCATCCGGCGAAGGGTGGCCTCGATGACGCCGCCCACAGCGCCTTTCCAGCCCGCGTGGACCGCTGCGACCAGACCGGCGCGGGGGTTGGCGATCAGGATGGGCGCGCAGTCAGCGGTCAGGACGGCGCACAGGATGCCCGGTTCCTCGACGGCGATCACGGCATCGCCCTCGGGGCGTTCGTCGCCAAAGGACTGATCGGTCATGTGCACGATGTCGGAGTGGATCTGGTAGCAGGCGGCGAAGTCTGCAGGCGTTCCTCCCATGGCGGCGGCGACGCGGGCGCGGTTCTCGCGGACCGCCTCAGGGTCATCGTTCGAGCCGACGCCGGTGTTCAGTCCCTTGTAGATCCCGGTCGAGACGCCGCCCTCCCGCGTGAAGAAGCCGTGGCGGACGCCCGGAATATCCAGCAGCGGATGGGTGATCGGCGTGGGCAGGTCGGTCATACAGTAACCTCGAAGGCGGGCAGGGTCAGGGTGTCGGGACAATGGAGGGCCGCGACCTTGAACAGGGTGCCCATCTGGTCCGGGGCGGTCAGACGTTGGACCTGACGGTCGATCAGCTCGGCGGCCCCGGGCTGGGCGGCCTTCAGCCGGTCGGCACGGACATGAAGGCCCAGACGGGTCAGGAACCCGGCCTGGGAGAGCAGGGGCGCGGTCGATACACCGGCATCCCGTGCGGCCGCCAGAACCGCCGGGAAGTCGGCCCACTGGGTCAGGTCGGCCTGACCGGGCGTGGCCAGCGGATCGACCTTTTCATGCCGGGACAGGGCCTGAAGCGTGTCACCGGCGCCGGGAGTGTCACGGCCATAGTCGATCAGCAGGGCCGCGCCGCCCCGCTGTTTCAGCAGACCGGCGATGGTGCCGGCGAAGGCGCGCTGGGCCTGCGAGTGTTCGATCACCTGTCCGGGCTGGACGTCATGGTCGGGCGGTGAAAAGCCCGGACCGACCGGTCCCAGGCGAAAGGCCAGCTCGCCACGGGCATCCAGTCCCACCATCCGCTCGGCCCAGCCTTCGGGCGTGCGCTCGAACTGGCGCGCGGGCAGGCAGTCCAGCACCTCATTGGCGACCAGCAGCACGGGACCCTTGCCGTCGATGGCGGACAGGACGTCGGTCCAGCGGGGCGTGACCGGCGCGCTGGCCAGCCGCGCCTCCTGCTCGGCCCGCAGCGGGCCGCTGGGCTCGACCAAGGTCAGGTCGCAGGCCTCGATGAAGGCGGGAACCACACGCGCGGCGCGCAGTATGTCGGCCATCAGGGTGCCGTCGCCCGGTCCGACCTCGACGAGCTGGAACCGCGCCGGAGCGCCCATCCGCGACCAGGTCTCGACCAGCCAGAGGCCGACCAGTTCGCCGAACATCTGGCTGACGGTCGGGGCGGTCAGGAAGTCCCCGTCAGGTCCGATCGCCGGGCGGGTGGCGTAATAGCCGCCCTGCGGGTCATGCAGGCAGCGGGTGACATAGTCGGCGACGCCCAGCGGGCCGGTCAGGGCGATCTCGCGCTGGAGCCGCCCCTTGAGGCTCGTTGGCTGTTGTGGAGCGCTCAGGAGTTCGCGCCGACCGGCGGACGGCTCCAGGCACGCCAGACCAGCCATGCGCCCAGCAGGATCATGGGCACGGACAACAGCATGCCCATGGTGACCATGCCCTGCAGCGCGTCGGGCATATGGGTGTCAGGCTCGCGGACCGTCTCCAGCACCGCGCGGCTGAGGCCGTAGCCGAGCAGGAACAGGCCGGCGATATAGCCGGGCTTGGTCAGCAGCTTCAGCTTCCAGACGCCGAAGCTGAGGATCACGAACAACAGCAGGCCCTCCAGCCCCGCCTCATAAAGCTGGCTGGGGTGGCGGGGCACATCGCCCGCCGGGCAGAAACCATAGGTGTTATAGATGGTCTGGTTACAAAAGCGGATTGCCCAGGGGACATCGGTCGTCCGGCCCCAGAGCTCGCCGTTGATGAAGTTGGCCATGCGCCCGAAGAACAGCCCGATGGGCACGACGGGCGCCACCAGATCCCCGAGGCTGAGCAGGTTGATCTTCTGCCGGTTGGCGAACCAGACGATGGCCAGGGTGACGCCGATCAGGCCGCCATGGAACGACATGCCGCCGCTCCACATCTGGAACAGTTCCAGCCGCGACCAGCCCTCGCCTGTGAACAGCTGGGCATAGAGGGCGGGCTTGTAAAACAGCGCATAGCCCAGGCGCCCGCCAAGGATCACACCCAGTGCGATCCAGAGCACCAGATCGTCGAGCTGGGTCTGGGTGACGGGGGGACGGCCGGGCGACCAGATCGAGATCGTCTTCGCCAGCTTCGAGGCATACCACCAGCCGAGGCCGAGGCCCGCAATATAGGCCAGCGCGTACCAGCGCAGCGGAAACGGGCCGATGGAGATCAGTACCGGATCGAACTCGGGAAAGGGCACGGGGCGTCCTTGGTGTGATCAGCGTTGCCTCGCCTTTAGCAAGACGGGCCCGGGGCGTCTTGCATGAATTGTGAACGGCGCGGGTGTCGGCACTGGCGAGGCGGGAGGCGATGCGCCACATGGACGGTCGAGGCGCAAGATTTCATTAACCCTCTGGAAACCGGCGCAGCCCAGCGTCGGGACAGGCATCAAGGCAGGCTTCCATGCAGACCCGCAATCCGCTTCTCGACGAACTGGCCCGGCTGTCGACCGGCGCCATGGGCCTGGCCCAGGCGGCGGGTGAGGAAGCGAAGTCCGCCATGCGCGCCCAGACGGACCGCATGGTCGCCGAGCTGGATCTGGTGCGCCGCGACGAGTTCGAGGCCCTCAAGGCCGAGGTCAAAATCCTGCGCGCCGAACTGGCGGCCCTGAAGGGCGACGGGGCCGCGCCCGCCAAACGCACCCGCAACAAGCCTCAAAAGGGAACGTCCACAGGCGATCTTCCCCCCG
>CAXICH010000170.1:0-5389 GCA_964022245.1 uncultured Alphaproteobacteria bacterium | reverse complement strand
GGGGGTCTGAATTCGGCGCGGAACCTATAGGCGGTCGGGCGTCAGGTCAAGGCATCCTGACCCCGGGCTCAAGCCCCGAAAATACAGGGAAAATTCGCTTCCAGCGCCCCCTGTGGCGATGCGTCACCTGTCGGGGTGCTCGATCAGTGCACGGGCGGCGGCCCGGGCCTCGTCCGTGACCACGGCACCGGACAGCATGCGGGCAATCTCTTCATCCCGCTGGGCGGTATCCAGAACCTCCACCGTCGTGAAGGTCGCCCCATCCCGGTCGCCCTTGCGCACCTTCCAGTGGGTGTGACCGCGTGCCGCGACCTGGGGACTGTGGGTGACGACCAGGACCTGACCGCCATTGGCCAGACGCTGCAGCCGGCGCCCCACGGCCTCGGCCACGGCGCCCCCGACTCCCTGATCCACTTCGTCGAAGATCATCACGGGCTGGACCTGCTCGGGACGGGCCGCCAGCGCGGCCTTCATCGCCAGGGCGAAGCGCGCCAGCTCGCCCCCCGACGCCACCGTGTCCAGCGGACCGAAAGGTTGACCGGGGTTGGTCGAAATCTCGAACCGCACGGCTTCAGCGCCTCGGGCGCCCCGGCGGTCCTCGGGCAGGGGCTCCAGCGCCACGCGGAAGCGGGCCCGGTCCAGCTTGAGCGGCCCCAGCTCGTCAGCCACAGCCCGGGCCAGTCGGTCACCCGCTTCGGCCCGGCGGGACGACAGGGCGGCGGCGGCCGCATCATAGGCCGCGCGCGCCGCCGTCAGGGCGCGTTCCGCAGCGGTCAGGGCCTCGGCCCCATCCTCGATCAGCCGGAGTTGCTCGCGCAGGCGGATGCGCAGACGCGGCAGGTCCTCGACCGTGGTGTTCAGCTTGCGGGCCGCGGCGCGCAGGGCGAACAGTCGTTCCTCGGCCTTGTCCAGTCGCCCCGGCTCGACATCAAGGGCGTCGGCCGCCTGATCCAGTTGGGCCATTGCCTCCATGGCTTCGACGAGGGTGCGGTCGATGGCTTCAGCAGCGGCGGCAAGCCGCAAGACAACCGGATGATCGTGGCCGGACGCCTCAGAAGCGGTGCCCGCGTTCTCGGCTTCCAGCCGCACCGCCTGCAGGGCCCGGCCCCGCGCATGCTCGACCGCCCTGAGGGCCGCCGACAGCCGTTGCGCCAGCTTGTCGCCGCCCAGCGAGTCCCGCGCTTCCGACAGATCGCCCAAGGCCTTCTCCGCCGCTCCCAGCAGGGCCCGCTCGCCGGCCAACTCTGCTTCCTCTCCCGCGCGCGGATCCAGCGCGTCGAGATCCTCGAGCGCCAGGGTCAGTTCCTCGGCTCGCGCGGCCGCGGTACTGGCATCCGCCTTCAGGCCATCCAGCCGCTGCTGGGCCTCGCGACGCGCTTCGTGAGCCCGCGCCACGGCCGCCACGTCCTCGTGCAGGCCGCCGTAGCCGTCGAGGGCAGCCGGATGGGTCCGGGCATCCAGAAGGCCGACCGTCTCGTGCTGGCCATGCACCTCGACCAGCCCCTGCGCAAGCGCCCTCAGCGCATTCACCCCGACGGCCTGATCATTGATGAAGGCGCGACTGCGACCATCGGCACCAAGCACCCGACGCAGGATCAGTTCCTCGCCGGCCTCGACGTCCAGCCCCTTGTCGCGGGCCTCAGCCAGCCAGTCGACATCGGCGGGCGTATCGAAGGTGGCGGTTGCAACGGCCTGCGCCGCTCCGGAACGCACCAGTCCTGCGTCCGAGCGGGCGCCCAGTGCCAGACCCAGGGCATCGAGAATAATCGACTTCCCGGCCCCGGTCTCACCCGTCAGGACGGTCAAGCCGGAACTGACCTCAAGGTCCAGCCGGTCGACCAGCACGATGTCGCGTATCGACAGGGCGGTCAGCATGGCAGGCAGCCTGTGTCGCGGTCCGGGTGATTCGACATGGGGCCGATCATAGCGCCGGCCCGCGCCCTGACGATGCGTCGATCCGGGATGACGTCCGAATTCAGCCCGGAATGATCCGGCTGAGCCAGCCTTCGCGACGGGCCTCGGGCTCCACCTCCGGCCGCTCCCCCTGATCGGTCAGCAGGGCATAGGCCTCGCTGTACCAGGGGCTTCCCGGGAAGTTGTGTCCCAGTACTGCGCCATTGCGAATGGCCTCGTCCTTCAGACCCAGCACCAGGCTGACCTCGACCAGACGGTAGAGCGCCTCGGGTGCGTGCGACGTGCGCTGGAACTCGGTGTTCTCGACCACCGTGCGATAGCGGTTCATCGCCGCCAGCGGCTGGTTGGCACGCTGATAATAGCGGCCGATTTCCATTTCCTTGCCGGCCAGCTGGTCGTTGACCATGTCAATCTTGACCATGGCGTCGGACGCATAGGCTGTGCCGGGGTAGCGACGGGCGACATCGCGCAGCGCCGCAAGCGCGTTCTCGGCATAGCCCTGGTCCCGGCCGACGTCGGTGATCTGCTCGAAGAAGCAGATCGCCTTCATATAGTAGGCATAGGCGGCGGACGGATTGCCCGGGAACAGCTGGATGAAGCGGTCCGAAGCGGCAATGGCCTCGGCATAGCTGTTGTTCTGATAATAGGCGTAGATCTGCATCAGGATCGAATGCCGCGCCCACTCCGAATAGGGGTGCTGACGTTCCACTTCCTGGAAATAGTCGATCGCGTCGCGCCAGCGCTTGCGTTCCAGGCGCTCGTAGCCGGTGTTGTACAGCAACTCGACCGGACGCTCTTCATAGGCCAGCTTCGGCCGCTCCCGACCGTTGTTGCAGGCTGCTACGGTCAGCGAAAAGACAACAACCGCTGACAGGATCAGACCGGAACGGAATTTGGAAACAGGCACTGGTTGCGACCCCATGATTACCGGCCGGAAGACGCACCGCAGCGGGTCATCCGGAAGACGAAGCGATCTCTACACCAGCGAAACCCAAGCGCCAATCACATGCGGACCGATGTCGGATTTGGTCCGGAATGCACGTGAAGCGGCTTGATGCCTGACGCCCCGCTGTTAAGAAGCGCCCACACCCCGGACGCTTCCTCTCCCTATTGGCGGTCCGATGAGGGCGAAAGGATGACGGGCCATGAAGCTGCTCTCCGGCAATTCCAACCGAACGCTGGCCCGGGCCATAGCCGATCACCTCGACATGCCGCTGACGCGGGCCGAGGTGAAACGCTTCGCCGACAACGAGGTGTTCGCGGTCATTGAGGAAAATGTGCGCGGCGAGGATGTCTTCGTCATCCAGTCGACCAGCTATCCGGCCAACGACAACCTGATGGAGCTGCTGATCATGACCGATGCCCTGATCCGGGCTTCGGCCAGGCGGATCACGGCCGTCATGCCCTATTTCGGCTATGCCCGTCAGGACCGGAAGACCGGCGGGCGCACGCCGATTTCCGCCAAGCTGGTGGCCAATATGATCACCCGGGCCGGGGCTCACCGGGTGCTGACCATGGACCTGCATGCCGGTCAGATTCAGGGCTTCTTCGACATTCCGACCGACAATCTCGTCGCCACCCCGGTGCTGGCCCAGGACATCCGCGAAAACTATCCGCGCGGCGATGACCTGATGATCGTTTCGCCCGACGTCGGCGGCGTGGTGCGGGCCCGGTCACTGGCCAGCCGCCTGAATGCCGACCTGGCCATTGTCGACAAGCGTCGCCCCAAGGCCGGCGAGAGCGAGGTCATGAACATTATCGGCGACGTCGAGGGACGCCGCTGTATCCTGTTCGACGACATCGTCGACTCGGGCGGCACCCTCGTGAACGCCGCCAAGGCCCTGATCGACCAGGGCGCGACCGAAGTATCCGCCTACATCAGCCACGGCGTGCTGTCCGGCCCCGCCGTCAGTCGCGTCAATGACGGCCCGCTGAAAGAGCTCGTGATCACCGATTCGATCGAACAGCCGCACGAAGTGGCCACCTGCAAGAAGATCCGTACGGTCTCTGTCGCTCCCCTGATAGGCGAAGCGATCCGTCGAATCGCCAATGAGGAGTCCGTCTCCAAGCTGTTCGATTAACGGTCGGAAAACGCTTCATCCCGCGTTATAAGAGACCGGATCGCGACGCCCTCGTCCGCGTCGCCCGAGTATTCAGTGGGGAAGCCCTGACGATGACCCGAGTTCTTCGGTCCACCACCGCCCTGTCCCTTGGCCTGAAGGGCGGCGCCCTGGCCGCCCTGGCCATGATTGCCGCCTGTGCCGCGACCGAGCCGGAACCGCCGCCCCCGCCCCCTCCGCCGCCGCCACCGCCGCCGGCCCTGGCCCTCAATCAGGGTGTGTCCGAGGCTGCCTCCATCTATGTCGCCTTCATCCGCCAGGTCGGCACGATCGAGGCCGGCTTCCCGGATGCGGAGTCGATCCAGAACGCCATCCGCACCGGTTCGGCCTATGAGCCGGCACAGCTGTCCCGTGGCATGATCGCCTACGGTGCCGTTCTGGCGCTGCAGTCGCCCGAGTTCGTTGCCGGTGTGCGCCAGTTCGCCGCCGACCCGGTACAGCGGGAGGAAATCATCAACCGCATCATCCAGGACCCGGCCTATGCCGCGACCCTGCCGGGCGCCGACGCCGCAGCGGGCCTGATCGTCAGCACCCTGGGCGAGGACATCGCCGCCCTGTCAACGATCGCCGAGGCCATCAAGGAAGACGCGTATACGATCCAGGGGCGTGAAGACCCTCGCCGTCGCTGGGCCACCCGGCCCATTGACGAGCGTCAGGCCCGTCTCGACGCCGCAAAGGCCAGCTCGACCGTGGTCATGCTCCCCTCCGCCCAGGATGCGAGCCTGCTGTTCACGGCGGCGCACGCAGGGTCGGGCCTTGAGCTGGCGCCGATCAAGCTTCAGCCGCCCTACACCCAGCCGGTGATCAATTCGCTGGCCATCGCGGCCCTGGCGGCGCTGGGAGCCGGAGGCGAGGATTTCCGGACCTATACCGAGGCACTGGTCGTCGAGACCAACAATGAGTTCTGCCTCAATATGTCGAAGCTGAACCTGTTCCAGTGCCTGGCCGCCTCGCGCCCGCACTATGAGGACATCTTTTGCATCGGGCAGCATATTGTCAGCGATCTGGCCACCTGCACCGCCCAGAGCATGGGGCCGATGCCGGTCGTGATCCCGACCACGGCGTTCGCCCTCGATGAAGGCGCCATGTCCGGGCCGCCCGCAGCGACCGCGGCCGCTGCTGCAGACTCGGCCCAGTCCGAGGCCCCGTCACCCGGTCGCCCCTGAGGCACCGGGCGGGCTGCAGCATCGTTTGCAAAGCCGGTTGCACGCCGGGGCGCATCCGTGTAATAGCCCGCGCTCTTGAATTCGAGGGATGCATTCCCCGCTGCGCGCCGTCTTTGGAGGCGCGACGTGCGTTATTGAGGCGAGCCCGATGGCCGAGATCATTCTGAACGTTGACGTCCGTGACGGCGT
>CAXICH010000169.1:0-5390 GCA_964022245.1 uncultured Alphaproteobacteria bacterium | reverse complement strand
AGGCGGGCCTCGGCTTCGCCGTCCCAGACGCCGCGCACCCGCACCTTGTCGCCGCCGTCATCCTCGGTCCACAGGGTCTTGCCCAGCCGGTCGCGGTTGCCCGCGATCAGGCCCGAGGCGGCGCCCAGGATATTGCCGGTCGAGCGATAGTTGCGCTCCAGCCGCACCATCTTCGCGCCGGGGAAGTCCCGCTCGAAGCGCAGGATGTTATCGACCTCGGCCCCGCGCCAGCCATAGATCGACTGGTCGTCGTCGCCGACGCAGCAGACGTTGCCGGTCGAGGATGTCAGCAGGCGCAGCCACAGATACTGGGCGACATTGGTGTCCTGATATTCGTCGACCAGGATGTAGCGAAAGCGCCTGCGGTATTCCTCTGCGATATCCGCATGCTCGGACAGGATCGTGAGGTTGTGCAGCAGCAGATCACCGAAGTCGCAGGCGTTCAGCGTTTTCAGGCGGTTCTGATAGGCGGCGTACAGCGACTTCGCCTTGCCGTTGGCGAAATCCTCCGTCCCCGGAAGTTTGGCGGGCGTCCAGCCGCGGTTCTTCCAGTGATCGACAAGGCTGGCCAGGGTGCGCGGCGTCCAGCGCTTGGTGTCGATCCCCTCGGCCTCCATCAACTGCTTCAGCAGCCGCTCCTGATCGTCCGTGTCCAGAATTGTGAAGCTCGACCGCAGCCCCACCAGCTCGGCGTGACGGCGCAGGATCTGGGCGGCGATCGAGTGGAAGGTCCCCAGCCAGCGCAGACCCTCGGCCGAGGGCCCGATCAGATGGGTGATCCGCTCGCGCATCTCGCGCGCGGCCTTGTTGGTGAAGGTGACGACCAGCAGCTCCCAGGGGCGGGCCTTGCCGGTCGCCAGGATGTGCGCCAGCCGCGTGGTCAGCACCCGCGTCTTGCCCGTGCCCGCGCCCGCCAGCACCAGCACCGGTCCTTCGGTTGTCTCGACCGCCTCACGCTGTTCGGGATTCAGCCCCTGCAGATAGTCGGGCAGGGGCGCAGAGGCCCGCGCGAGGTCGGAAATACGGGGAGGGAGGGGAAGTGAGTCGGACATGAGCGAAACATAATAGGAACCGGGGCGGGCCAAGACCACCGCCTGTGGCAAAGCAGCAGACGGGGGGAACCTGTGCCGTTCGCCTCCGTTTGGGACTTCAGACTCAACCGGAGGAACACATGTCCGATCAATCGAACAACACGGGTGGTAATAGCGGTGGCGGCGGCAATGCCGGTCTGGCGTTTATCGTCGGCGGTGTCGTCGTGGTTCTGGCGATTGTCGCCTATTTCGTCTTCGCTGGCGGCGGCATGGGCACCCAGGACAAGAACGTCGACGTCGACGTCAACCTGCCCGAGGTCTCGGCGCCCGACGTCCCGACGCCTGCGCCGGCTGAGTAAGTCGATCGGATTGGCCGTTCGCTATGGCCTAGCGCAGGCTGTAGCGGACGGTCGTCACCACCCGGACTTTCTTGTCGGGAGACTGGCTCTCGTCGCCGATCTCGTCACGCGACAGTATCTGGAACGACCCCTGGGTGGCTTCACGGATGGGCCCGAGGGGTGTGCCCGAATCCTTCGCGAACTGCTCGGCGCCGGTGCGGGCCGACGCCGTGGCTTCTGCGATCATTTCCGGGCGCACATCGTTCAGCCGGGTAAAGACATAGGTCGGGCCGGAAAAGTCCTGGATCACCACGCCCCGCCGCACCAGATCGTTCAGCGACCGCGTCGTCGTCTGAACCCGTTCCACATCCGTTGTGCGCACGATCACAGTCTGCGCCAGAATGAACCGGGGGCCGTTGAACTGGCCGCCGTATTCACGCGACTGCATGTCGGTCACTTCCAGCCGGCCGAGGGTGATTGCGTCCGCCGGATAGCCCTGGGCTGTCAGGAACTGCCGCACGGTGGCCAGATCCGCATCGATGCGCGCCTGGACTTCGGACAGAACCTCGCCCGTCGCTGTGAACCGGACGGGCAGGATAGCCAGATCGGCCTCCACGTCCCGTTCCGACAGGCCGCGCACGGTTACGACACGGTCCCCGACCCGGGCGTTGACCACGCCCTGACCAATCAGGGCCCCCCCCCCGACCATCCCGAGGGCCAGAAGCCCGGCAACGACGACAGCGGGAACGAGGCGGTTATCGGTTTTCATGGGAAAATCCTGTCCTGACCCCGGCACCATGATCCGATGGCAAGGCGTGTCAATCAGTATCGCGAACGATGTTATTCCGGCCGCATCCGGGCCGCCGCCGCAGCAGCCCATTCCAGGGCACTGACCCGACAGGCCGAGGCCAGGGGACGCCGCCCGCGCGTGGCGTCGATCTGCTTCAGAAGCGCGGCCAGACTGATGTTCGAGGCCGCTGCACGGGCCTCCAGCTCCGCCCAGAACTCCGGCTCCAGCGCGATGGAGGTGGCGTGGCCGGCCAGCATGACGGACTTCTTCTTCAGCATGGCCTCTCCTGATCGGGCGTGACGTCCGTCCAGGCCAAGAGTATGCTAAAGCAACCGTCCTGTCCGGAACCCGTCATGACCGACCTTGCCACACATATCCCGGGCATCGACAGCTTCAATCCGGTGAGGGCCGAGCGGCTGCGGCCGCTGACTGCGCTACGGGCCTTCCGGCGCCTCGTGCGCAACAAGGAGGACACCACCCAGGTGTTCGAGATCATGAAGGCCCTGAACGGTCGCTCGACCAGCCGGGGCTATCGGAAACTGCTCCGCACCTTTGAGGGCGGCCGCCAGGCCTATCTGCGCGAGGAACTGGCGCACAAACTGGATGATCCGGCCTGGCTGGCCCGCTTTCCCGAGGGTTCGGTGGGCGCGACCTATCGGGCCTTCCGGGATGCGCGCGGCTTTACCGCGGACGGTCTGGCCAAGGTCGAGCGGGAGGTCGTTCCCTTCATCGACGCCGAACATCCCATGGTCTGGTATTCGCGACGCCTGCGGGATGTGCACGACATCTGGCACGTCCTGACGGGGTACGGTACCGATGCCCTCGGTGAAGCCTGCGTCGTCTCGTTCTCCTATGGCCAGACCGGCAGTCTCGGCTTTGCCTTCATCGGCTGGGGGGCAGCGCGGGAAATCCGGCGCGAGAGCGGCTCGGTCCCGGCCCGGCGTGCCGTCTGGCAGGCATGGCAGATGGGTCGCCGGGCGAAATGGCTGCCGGGGCTGGACTATGAGGCCCTGTTCGCCTGTCCGCTTGAGGACGCCCGCGAGCGTCTCGGCATCGGCACCCCGGACGTCTACCTGTCCGTTCCTTCTGACGTCCGCCAGTCCCTGAAGCTGCGCGGCTAGGGCGTCTCGCGACGGGCTTCGGCCCGGATGTCCACGCGGCGGTTCTGCATCGGGCTGGCGACGGTCCCGGCGTCGGGCCCGGGCTCGCCCGCGGCGACAACCTCGACACGCGCTGCCGCCACGCCCTGCTCGACCAGATAGGCCCGCACGGCTTCGGCCCGTTCACGGGCGACGCGCTCATTGGTTTCCGGGTCTCCACTGGCGTCGGTCCGCCCGGTCAGCGTCAGCCACCAGCTGCCGTCATCCAGCGCCTTGCCCTCGATCAGGGCGTCCAGCACGGTCCGGGACTCGTCGGTCAGGGCCACCTCGCCGAGACCGAACAGCACCTGGGCCTCGATCGGCTCGGGCAGGGGCGGGAGCGGTTCGGACTCGGCCAGAACCTCGGGCCGCATGATCGAATTGCCCTCGGGCTGCGTCTCGACCTCGATGCGCGGCGGCGGCGGTTCTGCCGGTTCGGGCGTCGGCTCGGGCCGGTCCTGACAGGCCGCAACGATCAGCCCGGCACCGAGAAGGACGGGATAAAGAGGTCTCATATGCCTGACGGCGAAGGAAGCGGGATCATGCCTTCGTCTCCTTTCGGGGGCGGTGTTTTCTTCGCGCGGGCCTGGGCGGGCTCGCGCGGCGGGGCGTAGGATACCACGGTGTCACCAGGCTGGGGCTTGGGCCGCGAGGCGTGGCTGAAGAAATGCAGCTTGCCCCCGTCACGCACCAGCACCAGCAGGTCGGCCTCGGCCGGCAGTTCCGCCCGCGCGTCGTCGAGCGTGTACTTTTCGGTCAGCCGGGTCTTGCGGAAGTCCCAGCCCGCGCGCTCGCGGCGCTCGATCTCCTCGACCCCGAGCCCTGATGCGAACAGGGTCCGGCCCCGCAGGGTAGGGGGCAGGGCGCGGGGGTTGTCCTCCGAGGTATCGCCCAGCTGGAAGACGGCGTGGCGGCCGACCTCGGGGGCCAGCTCGTTGCAGACCAGGGCGTTGTAGGCCTCGTTGTCCGTGGTCGCGACCAGGGCCTGGAACTCGCTCATATCGACATGATCCTCGGTCACCTCTGACAGGATCTCCCCGTGGAAGACCGGCATGCCCCGCTGTCGGGCCGTGGCCAGTCGCTGCCAGCTGGTGTCGGCGATCAGCACCGGGATCTTCAGCGACTTGAGCAATTCCGCCAGCGACAGGCTCCACTGTGTCGTCCCCACGATGAGCACCCCCTTGTCGCCGGACCCCGTGACCTTCAGCCAGCGGGCGGCCAGACGGGCGGTGAAGCTGTGGGCAAGGATGGTGGCGATCACCACCGCGAACGACAGGGTGACCAGGGTGCCGCCGTCGGCATAGCCCAACTCGCCCAGCTTCAGCGCGAACAGGCCGCTGATGGCCACGGCCACGATCCCGCGCGGGGCGATCCAGCCGATGAACAACTGCTCGCGCATCGGCACCCGGCTGAAGGCAAGACTGAGCAGGACGGTCGCCGGGCGCACAAGGAACAGCAGCACCAGCAGGAAGGCCAGGAACCGCCATTCGAACTGGCGCAGGACCTCCAGATTGAGGGAGGCCGACAGCATCACGAAGACACCCGACACCAGCAGGACGGTGACGTTCTCCTTGAAGTGCATGAAGTCGCGGAAGCTGGCCAGCTTCATATTGGCCAGGGCCACGCCCATGACCGTCACGGTCAGTAGCCCGGACTCTTCCTGGATCATATTGGCGCCGACGAACACGCCGATCACGGTGATCAGGAGGATGGGGGACTTCAGAAATTCGGGCACATAGCCCCGCGGGAAGGCCCAGGCGACGATCCGCGCCGCGCCCCAGCCAATCAGGCCGGCGACCACCGCGGCCAGCACCAGCGACATGACCACCCCGACCACAGTGTCGCCCTCGCCGGCACGGTGCAGGACCTCATAGGTCAGCACGGCACAGAGGGCCCCCAGCGGGTCGTTGACGATGGCTTCCCATTTCAGGATGGCGCGCGGCCTCTGGGCCAGATTGGTCTGGCGCAGCAGGGGCAGGATCACGGTCGGACCGGTCACGACCAGGATACCCGCGAACAGGATGGCCACCGGCCAGATCAGCCCGGCGACATAGTAGCAGGCCAGCGCCCCCAGCACCCAGGCGATGGGGAC
>CAXICH010000168.1:0-5434 GCA_964022245.1 uncultured Alphaproteobacteria bacterium | reverse complement strand
ACTGCAAAACCTGCGACATCAAGGATCCGTCGCAGAACATCGTCTGGACGACGCCGCAGGGGGGCGGGGGCCCGAACTATCCCAATATGTAGGTTCGCGTGTGGGGCGGGGGCTCTTGCGGACGGTCCGCAAACCGTGAAGGCTTGATGGTATGAAGCGTCTCTCCCCCCTCGCCGCCTGTTCTGTCCTTGCTCTCGGGTTGGGGGTGATGTCCTCGCCCGCCCTGGCGCAGGGGGTCCCGCCTCTACCGGCAGGCGAGGCCGAGGTCCCGCCGCCCACGCCCCTGCCCGAGGTCTGGGCACCGGTACCCGTCGATGGCGAGGGGCGCTCGGTCTATGGCCTGTTCCTGGTCGGGCGACTGGCGGCGACCGAGGGCGAGGCGGGCATCGGGGCTGACTATCTGCGCCGGGCCCAGATGCTGGCGCCGGACGTCGAGACCCTGCAGCTTCAGGCGTTCACCTCCTCATTGATCGGCGGCGATCTGGCCTATGCCGGACGGCTGTCGCCCGAGGGCGAGACGGTCCCGCCGGTTCTGGCCGAGGCCGGGCGGCTGGTGGAGGCGGTCCAGTATCTGGTGCGCGGGGACGCCGCGGCGGCGTACGCCGTAGTCGCAACCCAACCGATCGGACGCCCGCATGCGCGGCCCGGGACCTACGTCACGCCCTTCATCGCCGCGGCGGCCGGGGACTGGGACCGGGCGCTGGCCCCGGTGCAGGGGCGGGCCAATGACATCAACACCCTGTTTCACCGGGCCCACAGGGCACACCTGCTCGAAATCCGGGGCGACCATGCCGAGGCCGAGGCGGAGTATCAGCGGCTGATCGCCAGCCGCGGCGGTCGCCAGCTGTTCACCCTGGCCTATGGCGAATTTCTGGAGCGGCGCGGTCGCCGGGCCGATGCGGTGGTCCTCTATGACGCGACCCAGGCCCAGGTCGGAGAGGATCCTTCCCTTCAGGCGGCACGGGCCCGGGCAGAGGGCCGCGGCCGCCCGCCGGCCCTGCCGACCCTGCGCGAAGGCGCGGCCATGGCGCTCGAGAATGCCGCCCTGCAGTCCAGTATCGAGGGCGCGCATGAGTTTTCGGCGGTCTATCTGCGGCTGGCCTATGCGCTGGTGCCGGACCCCGAGACCCTGCTGAACGTCGGCGTCAGCCTGGCCGAGGGCAATCTGGAAGTGGCGGCCCGCAACACCTTCGCGCGCATCGGTCCCGAGGCCGGCCGCTATTACGTCGAGGCCAGGATCCAGTCGGCGCTCAGCTATCAGACGGACGACCGGCCGGAGGACGCTCTCGCCGAGCTGAACCGGGCCTTTGCGGCCGCTCCGGAAAATCCGCGCGTCGCCTATCTTCTGGCGGGACAACTGGCCGATCTGGGTCGCCCCGAAGAAGCGCTGGCGCTGGCGGAAGGCCCCCTGTTGAACACGGCGGATCAGGATGTCACAGTCCGATTCCTCCGGGCGGGGCTGTACGATGCGCTCGGCCGGCTGGATGAGGCCGAGGCCGAACTGTGGGCCGCCATGCAGGCGCGCCCGGACGATCCCCAGATTCTGAACTATCTGGGTTATATCTGGGTCGATACCGGTCGGCGGGTCGATCAGGGGGCGGACTTGATCGCCCGGGCGGCCGAGATCGATCCGGGCAACGCCAACATCCAGGACTCGCTGGGCTGGGCGCGGTACCAGCAGGGCCGCTATGAGCAGGCGGTCGGCATTCTGGAGGGCGCCGTCGACGGCGAACCCGCCAATGCCGTGATCAATGACCATCTGGGCGATGCCTATTGGCAGGTCGGCCGGCGGCGCGAGGCGGTGTTCCAGTGGAACCGCGTCCTGACGCTGGAACCGGACCCCGAGCTTCGCGCGGACGTGGAGCAGAAGCTGGAGTCGGGCCTGCCCCTCTCCCCGACCGGCTCGGCCAACGGGGCGTCCTGAGGCCCATGTCGTGGGTTGAGGCGGCCCCGGCCAAGGTCAATCTGTTCCTGCACGTCGGCCCGGTTGAGGTCGACGGCTACCACCCCCTGTGCAGTCTGGTGGCGTTCGCCGATGTCGGGGACAGGCTGATGCTCGACCCGGACGGGACGCCGGGCCTGTCGGTGGTCGGACCGTTCGCCAAGGCGCTGACGGGTGCGTCTGCGGCGCAATCTGACAATCTGGTGTTGCGGGCGCTGGCGGCATGGGCGGCTGCGACTGGTCTGGACACGTCCGGCCTGTCGTTGACCCTGGACAAGCGTCTGCCCATCGCGGCGGGTCTGGGTGGAGGCTCGGCCGATGCGGGGGCGGCGCTGCGACTGGTGCAGCGGTATCTGGCGCCGGAACAGGACGGTGAGCCGCTGGTCAGGGCCGCGCAGGTCGTGGGGGCCGATGGCCCGATGTGTCTGGCCGCCGTATCGGCTTGGGCCGAGGGCCGGGGCGAGGTCCTGACGCCCGAGCCGCGTCTGCCGACGCTGCATGCGGTGCTGGTCAATCCGGGCCTGCCGTCGCCGACGGGGGCGGTCTACGGAGCCTTCGACCGGCTGGGTGCGGGGCGCGCCGACCGTCCGGCGGACCCTGTCCGTTGGGACGCCGGGGCTGTCATCGGCTGGCTGGCCGAGCAGCGGAATGATCTGGAGGCGCCGGCCCTGCTGAACACCCCTGCTATCGCCACGGCGCTGGACGCGGTGCGGGCCGAGGGGCAGGCGCGGCTGGTGCGAATGTCGGGGTCGGGCGCCACGGTGTTCGGCCTGTATGACGATGCGGGCTCCGCCGCCCGGGCCGCCGGGGCGCTGGCCGAGGCGCATCCCGGCTGGTGGGTGCGGCCGGCCCGGCTGGGCTGATTTTCGCCCCATCCTGGCCGCGTCCCGGCCCTGACCGGGGTCATTTCGGGGCATTTGCGGCCAAGCTGAAACTGCACCGCACATGAACGGATTGTCATGTTCGAGAGATCACTCCTGTGAACCTCACGCCGGTCCTCCCCCGACCCGGCGTCACCGAACCAAGGAGTTTACAATGCTGAAGACAGCCCTGATGTCGGCGGTGGCCACCGTCGCCCTGATCGCCGCCGGACCTGCTCTGGCCCAGGAAACCACCCCGTCCGCCGAAACCATGCAGGCCATGCCGCAGGAGGCCGCACAGGCACCCTCCGTTACCGAGGTGCTGCGCGCGGATGGACGCTTCGCCACCCTGCTGGCCGCACTGGAGCAGGCCGAGCTGACCAGCGTGCTGGAGAGCCAGGCCGCCGTGTCGATCTTTGCCCCCACTGACGAGGCCTTCGCCGCCCTGCCCGAGGCAGACCGGGCGCGCCTGATGGATCCCGCCAATGTTGCCGAACTGCGTGAGGTGCTGCTGTATCATGTGATCGCCGCAGATGTGGCATCCGACCAGATCCTCGGCACGCGCGGCGGCGTCCCGACGGCGGCCGGCGCCCAGGTGCAGTTTGACGGCACCGGCGACGCGATCCGCGTCGACGCGGCCACCGTGGTCGAGGGTGATATCCAGACGGCCAATGGCACGGTATTTGTCCTGGATGCCGTTCTGAACCCCGCGGCCTCCCAGGCCGCCATGGGCGACGAGGAAGCGGTCGAGCCGGTGGAATCAACGCCTCCGACGCTTCCGGAAGAGCCGACCGGGGATGCGATGGAGCCGAACGATCCCCTGCCGACGACCCCCGAATAGGACCTGTCATCAGATCGCAGTAATGGCCCCGGAGGTGACTCCGGGGCCATTTGCCTGTGCAGGGGGCGTCCGAGCTTAACGGCCCGCAAACCGGTCATCCGGTAGGCTGACGCCATGAAAACGCTCAGCCCCGACCTGATCGCTCGCTTCGATGCCGTCCGCGCCCGTGTGCCGGAAGCAGACCGCGCCTTGCTGGCCGCCGTTGCCGGCGACGCCGCCATCGCCGCCGCCGCCTCAGCGCCGCATTGGGACTTCGACCAGCCGGGTCACCGGGTGGAAGAGGCCCTCTGTGCGGCCTTCGGGACGACGCTGACCGACGATCACCGCCGGGCCATGATCGCGCATTATGCGCTGGACCTGCCCGCGCGGATCGCGGCCGAACGCCTGCCGCAGGCCAGTCTGGAGTTGTATCCCGAGTGGATCGGGCGAATGGCCGACTTTCTGACCGCAGCCTCTGATCCGTATGACCGCGACTTCTGGGCCAAGGATGTCCGCCTGTCGCTGGCGCTGAGCGTGCCGGGGGCGCGCACCCAGATGATCGACCTCAGCTCGCCCATGGGCCCCGGTCAGGTCCTGCGTCATGCGCGCGAGGGCTGGGGCTGGTCGGTGATCCCGGCCTATGCCGCCGCCCAGGCGTGGAAGCCCTGGCTGGAGGTCCATACCGAGAGCCGCGAACTGTCCGATTTTAACGAGGCCGGCTGGGACCGGGCCTGGGCCACCGCCGCCGAAATCCTCAAGACCCGCCCGGAGATGGCCGGCATGCTGGGCTCCAGCTGGTTCTATGATCCGCCGCTGGAGACGATCAGCCCGCGTCTGGCCTATCTGCGGCTCAATCCGCTGAAGCACGGGGCCTTCATGGTCCATCAGGGCCCGGGCGAGATCCACACCGAGCGCGCCGCCACCAGCTCGCCGACCCGCAAGGCGCTGATCGAGGAGGGCAAGTACACCGCCCGCTCGTGGATCGTGGCCTGGCCCCGCGCCGCCCTGATCCGCTGGGCCGATGCCCGCCGGAAGGCCGCTGAGGTCGCGGAGGCGGCATAACGCCAAAGGTCGTCATCTTCGGGCTTGACCCGAAGATCGGTGTCAGCGCGAACGTTGAAAAGTCTGCCGGGACCGATCCTCGGATCAAGTCCGAGGATGACGTGTCTCTTTCAGGCGGCGTTGCGCTGTGTCTGGCGACCCACGCATTCCGACCACGCCTGACCGAACGGCAGGATCGTCAGGCCGGACTGTTTCGCCAGCGTCAGCACCCGGTCCAGATCGGCGGGGGTGCAGCCATAGGGCGTCGGGTGGTCCGAGACGTCGTGGGCATAGGCGGTCAGCCATCCCTTGTTCGTCGCCGCCTCGGCCATCATGGCCTCGAGGTCATAGCCGGGCAGGCGGCGGCTCTCCATGCCGAAGCTCTTGACCAGCATGCGGTCCTCGCGACCGACGTTCAGGCCCTCGCGCACGCCGCGCGCCAGATCGAACCGGCTGCGCAGAGTGCGCTTGGCGCCCAGCGAGGCATCGCCGAAAGGGTAGGCGAAGGTCTGCATGCGATAGCCGTCCAGCCGCTCGGCCACCCAGCGGGCGTTACGATCGAGGCTCTCGGCCAGCGCCGGGCCGTCCAGCCTCAGCACGCTGTCGTGGCCAAAGGTGTGGCAGCCGACCTCGTGGCCGGCCGCATGCAGGGCCTGAAGCTGTTCGGTGGTGAACTGGGGCAGGTCGAGGTTGGTCCCCCGCTCCAGCCCGCCGCAGACGTAATAGGTCGCCAGAACCCCGTGGTCGGCCAGGATCGGTCCGGCGACGCTC
>CAXICH010000167.1:0-5444 GCA_964022245.1 uncultured Alphaproteobacteria bacterium | reverse complement strand
CGAAATAGGGGACGTTCTCCCACTCCTTGAACTCGGTCTTGGGGCCGGCCAGCAGGGCGTCGATGAAGGCGTCATACTGCGCCTTGTCCATCGGACAGTTGACGTAGGCGGCGGCATCTCCGCCCGGCCCGACCTTGTCGTAGCGCGACTGGCGCCACGCGATGTCGAAATTGATCGAGTCGGCATGAATGATCGGGGCAATGGCGTCGAAGAAGCTGAGCGATTCCTCGCCGGTGGTGTTCAGGATGGCATCGGCCAGAGCCGCCGAGGTCAGGGGGCCGGTGGCGACGATGACATTGTCCCAGTCTTCGGGTGGAATGCCGGCGATTTCCTCGCGCACGACGGTGATCAGGGGGTGGGCCACCAGCTGTGCGGTCACGGCTTCGGAGAAGCCTTCACGGTCGACGGCGAGGGCACCCCCGGCCGGGACCTGATGGGCATCGCCGCACGACAGGATGATCGAGTCCAGCGCGCGCATCTCGGCATGCAGCAGGCCCACGGCATTGTATTCCCAGTCGTCGGACCGGAAGGAGTTGGAACAGACCAGCTCGGCCAGGCCGTCGGTCTGGTGGGCGTCGGTCTTGATGCCGGGCACGCCGCGCATCTCGTGAAGGATGACGGGCACACCGGCGCGGGCGATCTGCCAGGCGGCTTCCGAGCCGGCCAGGCCGCCACCGATCACATGAATGGGGGAGGGGGAAGAGGTCATCGCGGCTTTCTAGACACGCCGGACGACTTCGTCAGCAACCGTCTGGTCGCATGAGGGGGCAAGGCGTTAGGATGCGGGCCACGGGGGAGGCGGAATGTCTGCGAACACGGCATCGAAGGGTCATGTGCGCCGCTTGCGGCCGACGCGGGCGCTGGCCAGCGCCCTGAGGGGCCTGCCGCGCCTGTGGGGCGGGGGCTGGGCCGGTCTGGTGCTACTGGCGCTGATGATTCCGCTGGGCGGCTGGACCGCCGGCTCGGACGCCGCACAGCACCTGTTCGCGGTCATGGCGGTGATCCTGACTCTCGCGGTCTGGACCGGTTTGACCGCCGTGGCGCTGGATCGAGATCCGCCGCCGGGCGGCGTGGCTACGGGCCCCGTCCTGCTCAGGGTCGTGCTGGCTGCCGTGCTGAACCTGATCTTTCTGGCGATGATTGCTGTGGTGCTGGCGCTGGTCAGCCTGGCCATTGCCGGCATGTCCGGGCTGGATCTTGAGGCCATACAGGCGCGCGACTGGGCCAATGTCGGGCCGGTCTGGCAACTGGTGGTGCTGGGGCTGATCGCGCTGATCGTGCTGGTCGTGCCGCTGTTGCTGATCGTGCGACTGTCGCTGTTCGTTCAGGCGACGGTCGGGCGCGGCCACGCCGTGTCGCTGAACACCATGGGCATCGCCCAGGGCAGCTTCTGGGCGCTGATGATACTGTTCCTCGGCCTGGCCGTGCCGCCGCTCGCGCTATTGGGGTGGGCCGCATCCCACGGGTTGACCGGATTCGCCCTGGTAGCGCTTATCGGGCTATGGATGCCGGTGTCAGCGGGGGCGCTGGCCGCGACCTATGGTCAGCTGGAATACTGGAGTCCGGACGCATCGGGCCACCTCGGGGGAGGGTGAGATGAAGTCATTCGACATCATGGAGGCGGTGGCCGAGCCGTTCCGTCAGGCCGGGCGTCGGCCCCTCGCGACCATCGTCTGGGGGCTGGTGGGGCTTTTGCCGACGGTCATCCTGTTCGCGCTCGTTTTCAGCTTCATGGGGCATGGCGCGCTGATTGACGCGGTAGAGACCCAGGGCGATTTCGGCCCCGAGTTCGGCCTGCTGGTCAATGCCTGGGCCAATCTTGCCCAGGTTCTGGACCTGATTGTGGGGGCGGTGGTGATCGCAGCCGTCACCCGCGCGACGTTCGCCGTCCGCCGCAAGGATGCGGCCTTCTTCCTGAGGCTGGGATGGGACGAGTTCCGGGTCGCGGTCATCTACCTGCTGATCGTGGTTCTGGCCGTGGTGGCTCTTGCCCTGATCATGCTGATCGCCGTGGCGGTCGGGGCGAGCGTCTGGTCCCTGCTGTCGCCCCCGTCGCGCATGCTTTTCTTCACGGCCATGATTATCGGCCTTGTCCTCGTGTCCCTCTGGTTCGCAGGTCGAGCCAGTCTGCTCATTCCGACCGCCATCCTGCATCGCCGGCTGGCCATTGAAGAGGGCTGGAAGATGGGGCGCGGCCAGTCGTGGCGGCTGGTTGGTCTTCTGATCATGCTGTTCATCGTCATGCTGGCGGTCGCTCTGGTGATGATGCTGGTCGCGGTTCTGGTGGCACTGGCCGTCGGGGCGCTGGTCGGCGGCATGGACTGGACGATGCTGGAGGATCCGGAGGACTGGGCCATGGATGTCGGCAGCGATCCATGGATATGGGGGCCGGTCGCGGCACTGATCCTGATTCCGGTCGCCTGGGTGCAGGGGTTCTTCCAACTGCTGGGCAGCGCGCCCTTCGCCCATGTGGTGCGCGAACTGTCGACTGCCGCAGACAGCACGCCGGAAACCACGGCTGACAATCCGGACGAGTCCGTCTAAGGCTGGGGCCTCATCAAACGGGAGGGTGTGGGGATGACGTTTTCCGCAACAGATGCGGCCTTTGAAGGCTTTCGCGTGGTGCGGCGCAAGCCGATGGTGCTGCTGTGGTGGGCCGTCTTTTATCTGGTCAGCTTTTTCCTGATCTTCATGGTCGCTGCGGGACCGATCGCCGGCCTGATGGCGGCCGCGACGGACCTCGAGAACATGGGCCCCGGCGCGACACCCGAAGATTTTGAGCCCATCATGATGGCCTATGCCTCGATCCTGCCGCTGGTCCTGCCGCTGGGCATTCTGGTCGGAGCGGTGCTGAGCGCCGCGATCGCCCGGTCGGTGCTGGAGCCCGGCAAGTCGGCCTTCGGCTATCTGCGCATCGGCATGGACGAGGTCCGCGTCGCGGTCGTCACCCTGGTCCTGGCGATCCTGCTGTGGATCGCTGCCGCGATTTCCTTCGGCGTCGCCGGCGGCGTCGGAGGTGCCCTGGCCGCCGCCGATGTGCCCGCGGGATGGCTGATCATGCTCGTTCTGTTTCTCGCGGCCGCGGCCTTCATGATCTGGCTGTCGGTGCGGCTGTCGCTGGCCGTCCCGATCACGGTCGCGGAAAAGAAGTTCGCCTTCTTCGACTCCTTCAAGGTGACGGGCGGGCGGATGTGGAGCCTGATCGGCATGGCCGTGATCGCCTTTGTCATGACGATGGTGGTCGGCATCCTCACCTCGATCATCTTCTTCCCCATCACCATGGGGCTGGGTGCCACCGTGGACTGGGAATCTCTGGAAGGCATGAATGCGATGGGCATCCTTCAGGCGGTGGGGCCGATGGTGTTCGTGGCCATCGTGCTGCAGGCCATCAGTTCGTCGCTGTCGGCGGCGGTCATGTACGCCCCCTTTGCGGCCGCCTATCGCGATCTGAAGGGTACGGGCACGCCTGAACTGGCCTGAAGGCCTGACTGACCCATCAACGATGAAGCCCGGGCGTCAGGCTTTCGCCCGGGCTTTTCGTTTGGCCGGAGAAATCGTGTCCGTCAGGGCTGCCACACGGGCCTTGCGGCGGTCCTCGTGGCGGTCGAGCACGGGCCTGAGATAGCGGCCGGTCCAGCTGGCGGCGTTGTCGGCGACCTGCTCCGGCGTGCCGGTCGCGACGATCTCGCCACCGCCGTCGCCGCCCTCGGGCCCAAAGTCGAGCAGCCAGTCGGCGACCTTGATGACATCCAGATTGTGCTCGATGACGACGATGGTGTTGCCGGCCTCGACCAATTCCTGGAGCACCTCCAGCAGCTTCCTCGTGTCTTCGAAATGCAGGCCGGTGGTCGGTTCGTCGAGGATGTAGAGGGTCTTGCCGGTCGCGCGCTTGGACAGCTCTTTCGACAGTTTGACCCGCTGGGCCTCACCGCCGGACAGGGTCGTGGCGGGCTGGCCGACCTTGACGTAGCCAAGACCCACCCGCTCCAGCGTCAGCATGCGGTCGCGGATCGGCGGCACGGCCTTGAAGAAGGTCGCGGCCTCCTCGACCGTCATGTCGAGGACGTCGGATATGCTCTTGCCCTTGAAGACGATTTCCAGCGTCTCGCGGTTGTAGCGCTTGCCCTTGCAGACGTCGCAGGTGACGTAGACGTCGGGCAGGAAGTGCATCTCGATCTTGATGACGCCGTCGCCCTGGCAGGCCTCGCAGCGGCCGCCCTTGACGTTGAAGCTGAAGCGGCCGGGCTTGTAGCCGCGGGCCTGGCTTTCGGGGAGGCCCGCGAACCAGTCGCGGATCTGGGTGAAGGCGCCGGTGTAGGTGGCGGGGTTGGAGCGCGGGGTGCGGCCGATGGGCGACTGGTCGATGTCGATGACCTTGTCGAAATGCTCCATCCCCTCGATCCGGTCGTGGGGGGCGGGGGCGTCCGAGGCATTGTGCAGGCGGCGCGCCGCGGCCTTGTAGAGCGTCTCGATGGTGAAGGTCGACTTGCCGCCGCCCGACACGCCGGTGATGCAGGTGAACAGGCCGACCGGTATTTCGCCGGTGACGTTTTTCAGATTGTTGCCGGTGGCGCCAGAGATGCGCAGCAGGCGCTTGCGATCGATGGGGCGGCGGCCGTCGGCCGGCAGTTCGATCTCGCGCTCGCCGGTCAGATATTTGCCCGTCAGCGACCGGGGATTGGCCATGACCTCGGCGGGCGTGCCCTCGGCGCAGATCTGGCCGCCATGGACGCCCGCGGCCGGGCCCATGTCGATGACATGGTCGGCAGTCAGGATGGCTTCCTCGTCGTGTTCGACGACCAGCACGGAATTGCCCAGATCGCGCAGCCCGCGCAGGCTGTCCAGCAACCGACTGTTGTCGCGCTGGTGCAGGCCGATGGAGGGCTCGTCCAGGACATACAGAACGCCGGTCAACCCCGAGCCGATCTGCGACGCGAGGCGGATGCGCTGGCTCTCGCCGCCCGACAAGGTGCCGGAGTTGCGCGACAGGTTCAGGTACTCGAGCCCGACATTGTTGAGGAACCTCAGACGGTCGGTAATTTCCTTGAGGATGCGGCGGGCGATCTCGGCCTGTTTCTCGGTCAGAGTTTCCTCGAGCGTCGAGAACCAGAGGTATGCCTTCGAGATCGACAGGGCGCTGACGTCGGCGATGTCCTCGCCGCCGATCTTGACCGACAGGGCTTCGGGCTTGAGCCGCTTGCCGCCGCAGGATTCGCACGGGGTTTCTGACTGGTAGCGGCCCAGCTCCTCGCGGACCCAGGCGCTGTCCGTCTCGCGCCAGCGCCGCTCCAGGTTCGGCAGTACGCCCTCGAACGGCTTGGAGACCACATATTTGCGGGCATTGTCGTCATAGACGAATTTGATCTTTTCCTTGCCCGTTCCACCCAGAATGACGTCGCGCGCCTCCTGCGGCAGGTCGCGCCAGGGCTTGTCCATCGAGAAGC
>CAXICH010000166.1:0-5445 GCA_964022245.1 uncultured Alphaproteobacteria bacterium | reverse complement strand
GGTCGCCGATACGGCCAAGGAACTCGGCTCGTCCAACCTGAAGCTGGCCGGATTCGTCCGTCTGGCGCTGGGTGAGGGCGTTGAAAAGGTCGAAGGCCCGGACTTCGCTGCTGAAGTCGCGTCGATGACGGCCAGCTAGGGTCGTATCGGTCAGATACCGGTCCGATAGGTGATCGGAGCGTTGCATACGGGGGCGCGTTGGGCTTTGAAGGCCCACGCGCCCCTTCTTTATGTCCGCTCGTCCGACGGGCGATCTCTTGCTGACGGAAACGACATGCCTGACCCCTCATCCGGATATCGATACAAGCGCGTCCTGCTGAAGGTGTCGGGCGAGGTCCTGATGGGCGATCAGGGATTCGGCATCGACATCGGCACCGTGGAGTCCGTGGCCGAAGCGGTCGCGCGCGTGGCGCGCCAGGGCGTGGAAATCTGCCTCGTCATCGGTGGCGGGAATATTTTCCGGGGCGTGTCGAAGGCAGCGGCCGGGCTTGAGCGCACCACCGCCGACTATATGGGCATGCTGGCGACGGTCATGAACGCGCTGGCCATGCAGGGGGCGCTTGAGAAGATGGGCGTCCAGACGCGCGTCCAGAGCGCCCTGACGATGAATGCGGTGGCCGAGCCCTACATCCGCCGTCGCGCGCTGCGGCACCTTGAGAAGGGCCGGGTCGTGATCTTTGCGGCCGGCGTTGGCGCCCCCTTCTTCACGACCGATTCGGGCGCCGCCCTGCGCGCCGCCGAAATGGGCTGTGACGCCCTGCTGAAGGGCACGAGCGTTGACGGCGTCTACAGTGCCGATCCCAAGAAGGACCCATCGGCCACCCGCTATGAAACCCTGACCTATCACGATGTGCTGGCCAAGGACCTGCGGGTCATGGACGCCTCTGCAGTGGCCCTGATGCGCGACAGTGGCATTCCGATTGTTGTCTTCTCGATCCGCGAGGATGACTCCCTCGAGAAGGTGCTTCGTGGGGAAGGCGCCTTCACCGTTATCCAGTCCGGCGCTAGAAGCGACGCCTGAGCGAACCGACACCAAAGCGAGAATCCGATGGCCAAACCTGATCTGAAAACCTACCGCGACCGCATGGACAAGGCGGTCGGGGCGCTCAAGGAAGAGTTCGCGGGTCTGCGAACGGGGCGGGCGAATGCCGGTCTCCTCGATCCCGTTCAGGTCGAGGCCTATGGGTCGACGTCGCCCCTGAACGCTGTCGCGGCCATCAGCGTGCCGGAGCCGCGCATGATCTCGGTCAGCGTCTGGGACAAGAGCATGGTCGTGGCGGTGGAAAAGGCGATCCGCGCCGCGGGTCTCGGTCTGAACCCGATCGTGGATGGCCAGATGTTGCGGATCCCTGTGCCGCCGCTGACCGAGGAGCGTCGCAAGGACCTGGTCAAGCTGGCCGGCAAATATGCCGAGCAACAGAAGATTGCCGTGCGCAACGTGCGCCGCGACGCCAACGACGACCTGAAGAAGGCGGAAAAGGCCAGCGACATCAGTCAGGATGACCAGAAGAAGATGGAATCCGAGGTCCAGAAAGACACGGACGCCGCCATCAAGCGTATCGACGAGATGATGAAGACCAAGGAAGCCGAGATCATGCAGGTGTGACGAGGTCCGGGCCCCCCAACGCGTCAGAGCCTTCGCTTCCCCGGACCGATGCGGTCACGGGACCGGCCCACGTCGCCCTGATCATGGATGGCAATGGCCGCTGGGCCGCTGGTCGGGGCCTGCCCCGCGCCGCGGGCCATCGCGAGGGGGTCCAGGCCCTCAAGCGTACGGTGAGGGGGGCCGCTGACCTCGGGATTCGCTGCCTGACCGTGTTCGGCTTCTCGACAGAGAACTGGAAACGATCCGCTGAGGAGGTCTCGGACCTGATGGGGCTGGTCCGGGCCTATGTCGGCAGCGATCTGGATCGGCTGAAGCGCGAGGGCGTGCGAATCCATATTCTGGGGCGCCGGCAGGGACTGCCCGCCGACATCGCCGCCATCGTGGATCGGGCGGAGCAGCAGACGGCTCACAATGACCGGTTCCTGCTTCAGGTAGCCTTCAATTACGGGGGCCGGGCGGACATTACCGATGCGGTAAACCAGCTGGTCCATCAGGCCCTTGAACGCGGTGAGGGCGTTCCGGATATCACCGAGGACGACATCGGGGCGGCCCTGTCGACCAACCGGGGACCGCCCGTTGATCTCATCATCCGCACGTCGGGCGAGCAAAGGTTATCGAACTTCCTGTTGTGGGAAGCGGCTTATGCCGAGATGGTGTTTCAGGACATCCTCTGGCCCGACTACGGACCGGAGGCCCTGGGCAAGGCGGTCGAGGAGTACCACCGACGTGATCGGCGCTTCGGTGGTCGGGCCGAGACGCCGCCTATGGTCGCGTCGCGATGACCATTCCCTTCGGAAATCTGGGCATGAGGGTTGTGTCGGCGCTGGTGCTGGCCCCCCTGGCGGTGCTGGCGATATGGGCGGGCAGTCTCTGGTTCCTGGCCATCATGCTGGCGGCCTGCGTCGTTCTGGCTCGCGAATGGGCCGAGATGAGCGCGCGCGAACGCCCCGGGCCGATCTTCTGGGCTGTGGCCCTGTCGCTGGTGGCCGTGACAGCGATCGCCCACACCGGGGCCATGTCGCCTGCACTGGTGACGCTGGTGCTTGCCGCCGCCGCGGCCGGCCTGTTCGCCAGACAGGTTCGGCAGGAAGGGCTGGATGCGGCCTATGGCGTTCTCTATCTCGGCTGGCCCGCGATCCTCCTGATCTGGTTGCGGGATGGCCAGTCCGCGGTGGGGCTCAGCTGGACGATCATGGTGTTTGTCGTGGCGTGGTCGTCGGATGTGGCCGCCTTCATGGTCGGCAGTCTGCTCAAGGGGCCGAAACTGTGGCCCCGCTATTCTCCCAACAAGACCTGGTCGGGATTTGCCGGGGGTCTGGTCGCCGGTGCGGGGGCGGGGGCCCTGATCGCCGCGCTGTTGCCGCTGGACGTCCCGCATCCCGCCTGGGGGCTGTTGCTGGGCTTCGCTGCAGCTCTGGCGACCATGGCGGGAGACCTGTGGGAATCGGCGATCAAGCGTCGCTTTGGTGTCAAGGATGCGGGCGGGCTGATCCCCGGCCATGGGGGGCTGCTGGATCGCGTTGACGGTCTGATGTTCGCAGCCGTCGTCCTCGCGGGCGCGCGCCTGCTGTTTATTCTGACGGACGCGACGGCGTGATGCATCGCCGGGTCAGTGTTCTGGGAGCCACGGGCTCGGTCGGCAGGTCGACCCTGGCCCTGATGGACGAGGCCGAGCGCGCCGGCACGGCCCGTTTCACCGTTGCCGCCCTGACAGGCGGCCGAAACATCGAGCAGTTGGTCGAGGCGGCCCGACGCTGGCATCCCGACCTGGTGGTGACGGCCTGGCCCGACCTGAAATCCGATCTCGAGGATGCGCTCGCCGGAACCGGAATCGCAGTTGCGGCCGGTGAGCAGGCGCTGGTCGAGGCTGCACTGCGGCCCGCAGACTGGATCATGGCGGCCATTGTCGGAGTGGCCGGGCTGAAGTCGACCTGGGCCGCGGCTGGCACCGGCGCGATTGTCGGGCTGGCCAACAAGGAGAGTCTGGTCTGTTGCGGACCTGCGCTGATGGATCGCGCCACCCGGGCCGGCGGACGTATCCTGCCGGTCGATTCCGAGCATTCGGCCATCTATCAGGTCTTCCCGCACGACCGTCCCGAAGGGGTGCGCAAGCTCGTCCTGACCGCCTCGGGCGGTCCTTTCCGCCAGACCCCGGTGTCGGACCTGGCCCGGGTGACGCCCGAGCGCGCCGTCGCTCACCCGAACTGGAGCATGGGCGCCAAAATCTCCGTCGACAGTGCGACCCTGGCCAACAAGGGCCTCGAGATGATCGAGGCCGCCTGGCTGTTCGCCATGCCCGAGTCGAAGATCGATGTGGTCGTTCACCCGGAGTCGATTATCCACAGCCTTGTGGAATGCGTGGATGGATCGACGCTGGCCCAGATGGGGCCGCCCGACATGCGTACGCCGATCGCCTATGCGTTGGCCTGGCCGCAGCGTATGGCCTGGGCGGCGCCGGCGCTGGATCTGGTCTCGATGGGCCAGCTGACGTTCGAGGCCCCGGACACCGGGCGTTTCCCGGCGCTGGATATGGCCCGACAGGCCCTGCGGGCCGGAGGGGCTGCTCCCGCGATCTTCAACGCCGCCAATGAGGTGGCTGCCCTCGCTTTCCTTGACCGGCGTCTGGGCTTTCTCAATATTGCCGCAGTCATAGCCGACACGCTTGAAATGGCGGCGGCAGCGGACCTTGTCGGAGGGTCCGGAGATGCCTGTGAAGTGGCCCTTGCCGTGGATCAGGAAGCCCGCCGTCTGGCCCGGATTTGTCTGGACCGCCGCGAGCAGGCTGCATGATCCGGTCCGGATCAACGAGGGGGAGTAGAGCGACCGCATGATGGACTTCCTGGCCCAGGCGCCGCTCTATGTGCTGCCCTTTTTGCTCGTCCTGACGCTGGTGGTGACCATCCACGAGCTGGGCCATTTCCTTGTGGCGCGGGCATTCGGCGTCAAGATCGATCGCTTTGCCATCGGCTTTGGCCGGGGCCTGCTGTCGCGCACGGACCGCCACGGGACCGAGTGGCGGCTGGGGTGGATCCCGCTGGGTGGCTATGTCAAGTTTTCAGGTGACCTCGACCCGTCCAGCGTCCCGGATCAGGCGGGGCTCGCTGAGCTGAAGGACCGCATTGTCGCCGAGCAGGGGCCCGAGGCGATCCGCGACTATTTCCATTTCAAACCGGTGTGGCAGCGGGCGCTGATCGTGCTTGCCGGGCCCATGGCTAATTTCGTGCTGGCGATCTTTGTTTTCACACTCCTGTATTCCCTGATCGGGGTCCAGATCCTGCCGGCGCGGGTTTCCGGGGTGTCGGCAGGCAGTCCCGCAGCGTCGGCCGGTTTCCGGTCCGGTGATCTGATTACGGGCATCAACGGTCGACGCGTCGAGGATCAGCGCGATGTCACCCGCATTGTCTCCCTGAGCAGCGGCGACCGGCTGCGCTTCATGGTCGAGCGGGGCGGGGATGAGCTGACGCTCGTGGCCGTTCCCGAACGCGAGACCGTCACCGACCCGGTAGCCGGTCGCATTACGGTTGGTCGCATTGGCCTCGGCCTGCTTCCGGCGGTGGATGAGGTGCGGCACGTGCGGTACGGGCCCATCGAGGCCGTCGGGCAGGCGGTGTCCCAGACGGGGGACGTGCTGGCCACAAGCATCCGCTATATCGGCCGTATCTTCATGGGGCGCGAGAGTGGAGACCAGTTGAGTGGCCCCATCGGAATTGCCAAGGCCTCCGGCGCCCTGACCAGCGCGGCGGTCGAGGCCAATCCGGATCCCGGAGCGACGGCCTTCAACCTCATTGTCGTCATGACAAGCTTCGCTGCCATACTTTCGATCGGAATTGGCTTTCTAA
>CAXICH010000165.1:0-5458 GCA_964022245.1 uncultured Alphaproteobacteria bacterium | reverse complement strand
TGCACCTCGGTCGGATCGACGAAGGATTTGAACCCGACAAGCCTGAGCCGCTGGAACTGCATCGGTTTGGGGTCAGTGCCCCGTCAGCAAGGGGTCGATGGCGGCGGCCAGGCCCTCCAGCGTCGGATCGGCAATGCGTTCGCCGTTGACGAAGAAGGTGGGCGTGCTGCGGACCCCGGCTGCGCGTGCGGCCTCAAGATCGGCGTTGAGCGCCGTCTCCGTGGCCGGATCCTCGATACAGGCGACGATGTCCGGCCCCGGGCGCCCTCCCTGTTCGATGGCATTGAGGAACCAGCCGGACGGCCAGCGCATCAGTCGGGCCGGTTCCTGCTGGGCGAACAGGGTTTCGATCACGGGAAAGGCCCGCTCGGGTGCGACACAGCGGGACAGTTTGGCCGCCAGCACGGACGGCTCGACCGGCGGGGTCGGCAGATCGCGATAGACCAGCCGGACCTTGCCCGTATCGACGTAGGCGGCCTTGAAGCCCGGCAGCACCTCAAGGGCCCAGTGGGCGCAATGCGGGCAGGTGAAGGAGGCGTACTCGATCACCGTGACCGGCGCGTCAGCGCGGCCCAGCACCCGTTCACCGGCGGCAACCGGCGGCACGGGTGCCTCCTGGGCGACGGCGGGAGCCGCCACGGCCAGCAGGACGACGCCGAACAGGGCGGCGAGGCGCATCTCTACTTGGCCAGTTCGGCGTCGACAGCGGCCGACAGGCCCGCCATCGAACTGTCAGCGACGCGCGTGCCATTGACGAAGAAGGTCGGGGTCCCGGTCACGCCTGCCGACCGGCCGGACTGGATGCGCTCTTCCAGGGCGGCAAGCGCCTCGGGATCGGTGACGCAGGTGCGGTATTCTTCCTCGCTCAGGCCGACCGAGGTGGCGATCCGGCTGAGGGTGGCGGCGGGGGGAATGCCCTGCTGCCATTCGCGCTGGCTGGCCATGATCTCTTCGACGACCTGGAAGTAACGGTCCTCGCCGGCGCAGCGGGCCAGCAGGAAGCCGGCGGCCGCGACATCGGCGGGCGGGGTCGGGAATTCGCGGAAGACGTAGCGCACCTGATTGGTGTCGACGTATTTGGCCTTGAACTCGGGCCAGACGCGTTCCTGCCAGGCGGCGCAGACGCCGCAGGTGACCGAAGCATATTCGACGACCGTGACCTTGGCCCCTTCAGGGGCGCCCTTGGCCATGTCGCCCTGGGCTGCCTGAGTGCCTTCGGACCCGCCGCAGGCAGCGAGGGTGCCCATGGCAGCGAGGGCCGCTCCGGTCATGGCCGCGCGGCGGCTCATGGCGCTGAAACGGAAGCGGGCGGTCTTGGGGCCGGTGGACATGGGTCAATCCTCTTGACGGTCAGCGCGCGAAAGGCGGGTCATATACAGCGAGTCCTTGGCTAGGACCCCGCCCCGGCTTTGTCGAGACGCCTTGCGGCAAAGTTTTGTCCTAGGGCCTGCCGGTCCGCCGGTTCAGCACGCTGCGGCCCAGCCGCTCGAGGGCGGCGGCCAGCGGCGCGGGGGCCGCGGCGACCGAGGCCCTGAGCGCGGCTTCGTCGGCCGCCCCGAGCGGGGGAGGCGCGGCAGGTTTGGTCAACGGGGGGCGCGAACGCGTGGCGCGCGGGCCGATCGGCCCCTGGGCGATGCGCAGGCGCTCGACCGCGCCCTGGCCCAGGAACAGATTGACCCGTTCCAGAATGTCCCCCGACTGATGCTGGACCAGCAGGGCGGCAGGTCCGGCCACGCGAAGCTCGAGCGTGGCGCCGGCTGATTTGCTGTCGGCACCTTTGCGCGGGCGGGTCAGTTTCTGGGGCCGGGTGACGGCGGCCAGACGCTCGCCGACGATTTCTGGCCAGCGGGCCTCAAGCGCCTCGGCCCCCCGGCCGTAGCGGTCGTCCAGGGTGCGGATCAGCTTTTCCAGCGCCCGGCCGACCCGCGGGGCCGGACGCGGCAGGGGACGCGTCTTGCGGCGGGCAAGAATTTCGCGGGCTTCGTCTTCTGTGGGCAGCGGACGGGGCATGGTGTCACTATACCCCGGGATGTCATGCGCTCCTATGCTGGAGACGATGAGCCCTCCCGATTCTGACAGATTGGCCGCGATCCGTAGCGCGCTGATGGCCTGGTATGCCGTCCATGCCCGGGACCTGCCGTGGCGTATGCCGCCGGGGTCGCCGCAGCGGACCGATCCCTACCGGGTCTGGCTGTCGGAAGTGATGCTGCAGCAGACCACCGTGCGGCATGCGACGCCCTATTTTCAGGCCTTCATCGCGCGCTGGCCGACGGTCGGGGCGCTGGCAGCGGCGCCGGACGAGGCCGTCATGGGGGCCTGGGCCGGGCTGGGATATTACGCCCGGGCCCGGAACCTGCTGGCCTGTGCCCGGGCGGTGGCGCGGGAGCATGGCGGGGTGTTTCCCGACACGGAAGACGGCCTGCGGGCCCTGCCGGGGCTGGGAGCCTATACGGCGGCGGCAGTGGCGGCGATCGCCTTTGGGCGCCGGGCTGTGGTCGTAGACGGCAATGTCGAGCGGGTCATGGCGCGGCTGTTTACCGTGAACACCCCCTTGCCGAAGGCTCGACCTGAGTTGCGGGCGTTGGCCGATGCCCTGACGCCGGAGCCGGAGGCGTTCGATCCGGGCGACTGGGCCCAGGCGCTGATGGATCTGGGGTCGAGCATCTGTCGGCCCCGGTCGCCCCTGTGCGTGACGTGCCCGCTGTCCGGGGACTGTCAGGCATGGGCCAGCGGGACACCCGAGGCGTGGCCGAAGAAGCTGGCCAAGGTGCCAAAGCCCCGGCGCGAGGGGGTGGTCTGGGTGCTCTTGGATGAGGCTGGCCGGGTCGGCCTGCTGAAGCGCCCGGACAAGGGTCTGCTGGGTGGCATGCTGGGCCTGCCGACCTCAGGCTGGGATACGGGGGAGGGCGGACCGCCGGTGGCCGCCGACTGGCGGGACGTCGGCACGGTTCGCCACGTCTTCACCCATTTCGAGCTGGCGCTGACGGTCATGCGGGCGGAAGGGTACGCCGACCTGATCTGGCGCGAGGTCGCGGAGGCCGGAGCGACCCTGCCGACGGTGTTCAGAAAGGCGCTGATGAGAGCGCTGGCCTGAGCCTACATCGCGGCGCGGATTTCGGCGCGCAGGGTGTCGATCGACTTGAACCCCTGATCCGTCTTGAAGCGCCAGTAGGTCCAGCCGTTGCAGGCCGGGGCGTTCTCCATCAGGGCACCCAGCTTGTGGATCGAGCCGGTCAGGTCGCCATGGATCAGGCTGCCGTCGGCGCGGACGCGGGCCTCGCGCGAGCCATCGGGCGCATAGAGGCGGTCGCCGGGGCGCAGCAGGCCGGCCTCGACCAGGGCGCCGAAGGGCACGCGGGGTTCGGACCGCTTGGAGCCCATGACGGCGAGGTCCTCGGGGTTGGCGGGCACGACGGCGGCGAGGCGTTTCTCGGCCACGCGGATGTACTCGTCCTCGCGCTCGATGCCGATGTAGTGGCGGCCCAGACGCTTGGCAGCCGCCCCGGTGGTCCCGGTGCCGAAGAAGGGATCGAGGACCACATCACCCGGGCGGGTCGAGGCCAGCAGCACGCGGTGCAGCAGGGCTTCGGGTTTCTGCGTGGGGTGGGCCTTCTTGCCGTCAGCGTCCTTGATCCGCTCCTCGCCCGTGCACAGGGCGAAGGTCCAGTCCGAGCGCATCTGGGTGTCTTCGTTGAAGGCTTTCAGCGCGTCGTAGTTGAAGGTGTAGCGCTTCTGGTCCTGGCTGCGGGCCGCCCAGATGAGGGTTTCGTGGGCGTTGGTGAAGCGCGTGCCCTTGAAGTTCGGCATGGGGTTGGACTTGCGCCAGACGATGTCGTTCAGCACCCAGAAGCCGAGGTCCTGGATGGCTGAGCCCAGCCGGAAGACATTGTGATAGCTGCCGATCACCCAGATCGTGCCCTCGGGCTTCAGCACCCGGCGGCACTCGGCCAGCCAGGCGCGGGTGAAGGCGTCATAGGCGGCGAAGCTGTCAAACTTATCCCAGTCGTCATCGACCGCGTCGACGCGGGAGTTGTCGGGGCGCAGAAGATCGCCGCCCAGCTGCAGATTATAGGGCGGGTCGGCGAACACCACATCGACCGAGGCGTCGGGCAGGGATTTCAGCACCTCGATGCAGTCACCCTTGAGTATGACGTCGGACTTGAACTCGGACATGCAGGCGCCCCTGTGGAAACAAGCGGCGATCCTGAGTCCGCAGGGTTAAGGGGGGGTTAGCCATGTGTGCGAAAAGGCGTTGCCCCTCGCGTCTGGCGTAGTTCGCCGAAAGTCCGCTATGACGCCCGGATGATCGCACGTCTTCGTCCAGTTCCCTTCCCGATCGGGCCCGTCCACTTCGTCGGTATCGGCGGCATCGGCATGAGCGGCATCGCCGAGATCATGCTCAAGATCGGCTATCAGGTGCAGGGCTCGGACGCCAAGGCCGGCGCCAATACCGAGCGGCTTGAGAAACTCGGCGCGAAGATTTTCATCGGCCATGACGCCGCCCATGTGGGGGAGGAAGTCGCGGCCGTTGTCTATTCCACGGCGGTGCGGGCCGACAATCCTGAGCTGACGGTGGCGCGCAGCCGGCGCATCCCGCTGGTGCGGCGGGCCGAGATGCTGGCCGAGCTGATGCGGCTGCAGTTCTCGGTGGCGGTGGGGGGCACCCACGGCAAGACCACCACGACGTCCATGATCGCGGCGCTGCTGGATGCGGGCGGCACCGACCCGACCATCGTCAACGGCGGGATCATCAATGCCTATGGCACCAACGCCAAGGTCGGCGACGGCGACTGGATCGTGGTCGAGGCCGATGAGTCGGACGGCAGCTTCCTGAGGCTGAAGTCGACCGTCGCTGTCGTGACCAATATCGATCCCGAGCACCTGGATCACTACGGCGACTTCGACGGCGTGCGGAAGGCGTTCGTCGATTTCGTCGAGAACATTCCCTTCTACGGATTTGCGGCCGTGTGTCTGGATCACCCCGAGGTCCAGCGGCTGGTGGCGACCATCGATAACCGCCGCATGGTCACCTATGGCACCAACCCGCAGGCCATGGTGCGGGCGATCAACTGCGACATGGGCCCTGACGGGGCGCGGTTCGACGTGGCCTTCCAGAAGCAGGGTCTGGACGCGCTGGACGAGCCCGATGTGCTGGAGGGCCTGCATCTGCCGATGGCCGGGGCGCACAATGTGTCGAACGCCCTGGCCGCCATCGCCGTGGCGCGCGAGCTGGGCATACCGGACGCGGCCATCCGCGAGGGTCTGGCCGGGTTCGGCGGGGTCAAGCGGCGCTTTACGACCACCGGCGTGGTCGATGGTGTGCGGATCGTCGATGACTATGGCCACCACCCCGTCGAGATCGCGGCCGTGCTGAAGGCCGCGCGTCAGGTGGTGCAGAAGACCGAGGGCTCGGGCCGGGTGATCGCCGTGGTCCAGCCGCACCGCTATACCCGGCTGC
>CAXICH010000164.1:0-5492 GCA_964022245.1 uncultured Alphaproteobacteria bacterium | reverse complement strand
CTGATGGACAGCCTCTCGCACTGGCTGACCACCCTGACCGGGATGCCGGCGGTGGCCCTGTCGCCCAAGGCGGGGGCCCACGGCGAACTGTGCGGCCTGATGGCCATCCGAGCCGCCCACCGCGCCGCCGGCAACGGCCTGAGATCCGACACGCCGCGCAACAAGGTGCTGGTGCCCACGAGCGCCCACGGCACCAATCCGGCCACCGCCGCCTTCGTCGGCTATACGGTTGTCGAGATTGCCCAGACCGAGGACGGGCGTGTTGATCTGGCGGACCTTGAGGCCAAGCTGGGCGACGATGTGGCCGCCATCATGGTCACCAACCCCAACACCTGTGGCCTGTTCGAGCGCGACATCCTCGAGATCAGCCGCCTGACGCACGAGGCCGGCGCCTACTTCTACTGCGACGGGGCCAACTTCAACGCCATCGTCGGCCGGGTGCGGCCCGGGGACCTCGGCGTCGATGCCATGCACATCAACCTGCACAAGACCTTCTCCACGCCGCACGGCGGCGGCGGGCCGGGTGCGGGTCCGGTTGTGCTGTCCGAGGCGCTGGCGCCGTTCGCACCGGCCCCCTGGGTCGTGAACACCGGCGACGGCTTCAAGCTGGTCGAGCGTGAGGAAGACGAGGCCGAGCAGGCCTTCGGCCGCCTGTGCGCCTTCCAGGGCCAGATGGGCATGTATGTCCGCGCCCTCAGCTATATGATGAGCCACGGCTCGGACGGTCTGCGTCAGGTGGCTGAAGACGCCGTGCTGAACGCCAACTACATCAAGGCCCGCCTGTCGGACGTGATGAGCGCTGCCTTCCCTGAGGGGCCGTGCATGCACGAGGCCCTGTTCGACGACGAATGGCTGAAGGGCACGGACATCACCACGCTCGACTTCGCCAAGGCGATGATCGACGAGGGCTTCCACCCGATGACCATGTACTTCCCGCTGGTCGTGCACGGGGCCATGCTGATCGAGCCGACCGAGACCGAGTCGAAGGCCGAGCTGGACCGCTTCATCCATGCCATGCGAGCCTTGGCCGAAGCGGCCAAAGCTGGCGACAAGGACCGCTTCAAGGGCGCCCCGTTCCACGCCCCGATGAAGCGGCTGGACGAGACCCGGGCGGCGCGCCAGCCGGTCCTGCGCTGGACCGCGCCGGACGGCTCCAACATGGCGGCAGAATAGGCTCCCGACTTGCCATACCCCCGTGTCCTCACGACATGGGGGTATGACCTCCTTTACGACCGACGACATTCCCGACCTCACCGGCCGCCGCGCCATCGTGACCGGCGCCAACAGCGGCACCGGCTTTGAGACAGCGAAAGCGCTCGCAGCCAGGGGAGCCGACGTCATCGTCGCGGCCCGCAGCCATGACCGGGCGATCGCCGCCATCGCGGATATCAAGGCGAAGCAGCCCGACGCCCGCCTCCGGTTCGAGGAACTGGACCTGTCGCGGCAGGCCTCGGTGACGGCCTTTGCCCAACGCCTGCTGGCCGAAGGCCGGCCGATCGACATCCTCGTCAACAATGCGGGGGTGATGGCCCTGCCCGCCCGTCAGGAGACCGAGGACGGTTTCGAGATGCAGCTGGCCACCAACTACCTCGGCCATTTCGCCCTGACGGCCCGGCTGTTGCCGCTGCTGCGGGCCGGAGCCGCCCGCGTGGTCCAGGTGTCCAGTATCGCCCATCGGCGGGGCCGGATCCGCCTCGACGACCTCAACTACACCGAGGGCTATGAGGCCTGGACTGTGTATGCCCAGTCCAAGCTGGCGATGCTGATGTTCGGACTGGAGCTCGATCGGCGCAGCCGTGACAATGAGTGGGGCCTCACCAGTGTCGTTGCGCACCCCGGGGTCGCGCGGACCGGGCTGATCGCCAACGGCCCATTGGTGGGCTCGCGGATCGGTCGGTCGCTGCACCGATGGGTCGTCCGCCCGCTGATCGAGCCTCTGGTGACACACAGTCAGGCGGCCGGCGCCTTGCCGATCCTGATGGCTGCCACGGCGCAGGACATCGACCCCGGCGCCTATCTCGGGCCGACGAAGATGCGTGAGATCAAGGGACCGCCCGGTCCGGCTGTTGCCGCGGAACAGGCGCTTGATCCTGATACCGCCGCCGGGCTCTGGGCGGCCTCCGTGGCGCTTACGGGGGTGCACTGGCGCTCCCGCTGACCCCGCGCACGGGATTGTGAACACGACCTCCCCTGATGCGCGTATGATGAGCGTGCGTAATCAGAACCCAAAACAAGCGTTGGGAGGCGCATTGGTCATGATGTCACGCGTTTACAAAGGTATGATCGCCGGCTTTGTTGCGGCGGTTGCTGTAGCCGCCCTAGAAGCCCTTCAGTTGTGGGCAGGCCCCTGGGTTGCCGGCTTCCCCCGTCTGGTGACTGTAATGTTTGGAATCGACTCCGTCCCGTGGATTGGATGGGCCGGACACTTCCTGGTTGGTACCCTGGTGCTTGGCCCCCTCTTCGGAATTCTGTGTCCCCGCATGCCGACGGAGATGCCCGAGACCAAGGGAGTCGTGTTCGCCGTCGGAGCCTTCATGGTCATGGGCCTGACCATCGCACCCCTGACCGGCATCGGCATGTTCGGCATGCGGGCTGGTTTCTTCACAGTCGCATGGCTGGTCCTCACCCACGTCGTCTTCGGGGTGGTGCTGGGGAATGTCTACGCCCGAATGGTCGGCAAGGCCTGGCGTCGGGAACGGGTCCGCGACCACGTTCACCTGGCGCACTAGCCCGGTATACGAAACGGCCTCGGAGCGAAGCTCCGAGGCCGATGTCATTCGAGAGAGTATGCGGGCGCCGCCTAGTTCAGGCGGGTGCCCATCTGCGCGATCGCGTCATCGACCAACGGATCGCGCTTCTGCGAGGCGAGGCGGGCCGCGAGGATGTCCTCTGCGGCCTTGATCGCCAGTTCCGCAGCGGCGGCCTTGACGTCGGCCGTGGCTTGGGCTTCGGCTTGGGCGATGCGACGCTCGGCGAGGGTCTGACGGCGAGCCAGGGCCTCTTCCAGCTTGACCTTGGCGTCCTCTTCCAGACGGCGCGCATCGGCCTCAGCGGCTTTCAGCATGTCGGCGGCCTGGGCCTCGGCCTCGGCTTTCTCAAGCTTGATCTGCGCCAGCAGGGCCTCGGCCTCGGTGCGCAGGCGGGCAGCTTCATCGAGCTCCGACTGGATCTTGTTCGCCTTGTCGTCCAGCGCCGCGCCAACCATTTTGAAGGCGCCGGTGAAAACCAGAATGCCAAAGAACAGCAGCAGGCCTACGGCCACCCACAGCTCGGCATTCGAAAGGTCGTAAAGGTGCGGATCAAAGAACAGCATATCAGGCGCCTTTCACAGAGGCGGCTTCGGCAGCGGTAAGGCGGGTGCCCGTGAGGCGCTCGACCACCGCAGCAGCCGTGTCGGACGCGATCGCGGAGACATTAGTCATGGCAGCGTCGCGGGTCTTGGCGATCACAGCCTCAGCCTCGGCGATACGGGCGTTCACGACAGCCTCCTCCGCCGCAGCGCGACGGTTGGCCTCGTCGGTGACACGCGCCTTGGCCGCAGCAGCTGTGGCGCGAGAGGCCGAGCGGGCCTCCGCCACCTCAGCCTTGGCGGCCTCGGCCTGGCCGGCCGCTTCGGCCTGCACCTGACGGGCCGCCTCGATCGCACCGGAAATCGTTGAAGACCGCTCGTCGAAGACGCGGCGCATGCGGGGTGCAAACACCTTCGCGATCAGCAGATAGAGCAGGGCAAAGAGGAACAGCAGATAAATGATCTGACCGCCCCAGTGCTGAAACTCGAACTGGGGCAGACCTCCGCCCTCCTCCGGCCCGTGGGCGGGCTCGGTGGTGGTGGTGTAGGTCGCGCCGACCCCTGCGGAAGCTTCCACGGGGCCCGGAACGTCGTCTTGAACGGCGGTGCTCATGAGTTCGTCTGTCCGAAAGTCAGGTGAAAGCGGCCCCCTCGCGGGGAGCGGGCCGCCTTCGGGAATGCGATCAAACGAAGTAGATCAGCAGGCCAAGCACGAAGGCCAGGATGCCGAGGGCTTCGGCAAGCGCCGCGCCCACGAACAGGTTGCCGATCTGGGCGCCGGCAGCCGACGGATTGCGCAGGGCGCCCGCCAGGAAGTTGCCGAAGATGTTGCCCACGCCGATACCGGCGCCGATCATTCCGAGGGTGGCGAGGCCGGCACCGATGGCCTTGGCGGCTTCTACTTCCATGGGTCTCTAGTCCTAGTCTGGGTTGGTTGAGAGGTAGGGGATGGATCCGCCCTAGTGAGCATGATCCAGATTGACCACATCATTCAGGTAGATGCAGGTCAAAACGGCGAAAACAAAGGCCTGAAGGAAGGCCACGAGGAACTCAAGAGCGGTCAGCCCCAGCACCATGCCGAGCGACAGTCCCGCAGCGGGCAGACCCAGCAGACCAAAGCCGCCACCGGCAGCAAGGGCCCCGAGAGATACGACGAACCCGGCAAACACCTTCAGCGCGACGTGGCCGCCCAGCATGTTCCCGAATAGACGCAGGGCCAGGGTCAGGGGACGCAGCATGAAGGCGATAAACTCGATGAAACCGACGATCGGCCGCATGACCAGCGGGGCACCCGTCGGCCAGAAAAGCAGGAAGAACCGGAAGCCGTTCTTGGCGAAGCCGATGATCAGCACCAGGCCAAAAGTGAGCATGGCGAACGTCGCCGTCACCGCCAGCTGCGCGGTGGCCGTAAAGGTCAGGAACATGCCGAGCAGGTTCATGGCCAGGATCAGGGTGAAGATCGTGAACACGAACGGGAAATACTTGCGGCCTTCATGACCGATAATGGACTCGGTCAGCCCATCGATCATGCCGAACAGCGTCTCTCCCGTAGCCTGCAGGCGACCGGGCACAACCGACGCCCGCGCCGTTACGATATTGAGAAACAGAACGATCACGGCGAAGGCGATGGTCATCGCGACGTGCGAGTTGGTGATCGCGAGGTCAATCACGCCGAGACCCGGAATGGTCACGTCGGGCAGGTCGACGATCTTGACGATCTCAAACTGATGAATCGGATCGGCCATCTAGCCCAACGTCCCTTGATCTTACTCGTCTTCGTCAAAGGGAACCGACTTCGGCTCCCCTTCCAGTCTTGCCTCTGCCATCAGGCGATTCGCCGTCCGACGCGCCATCCAGACCGACACGGCGAAGCCCGAAAGCACGCCGACAATCAGGCCCCACGGCACGGTTCCGAAGAACCGGTCAAATACAAATCCCCCGGCGAGGCCCGCGAAGACGCCGCCGAACAGTTCGGCCAGGATGCGCCAGGCCTTGCTGGCAGCGGCAGCCTGGACACCATGATCGCCGACTTCACGCCTTGTCCTCGACTCCAGATCAGATGCGCTTCTGGTGAGACGAGCGATCGCCTCTTCACGCGATTCCGGGGGCAGTGACATGAGCGGCCTCAGCGCTCCAGCGGGTGCTGGAGGGGGTCTGAATTCGGCGCGGAACCTATAGGCGGTCGGGCGTCAGGTCAAGGCAT
>CAXICH010000163.1:0-5545 GCA_964022245.1 uncultured Alphaproteobacteria bacterium | reverse complement strand
GCCACCTCGGTCTTGCCGACGCCCGTGGGCCCGCTGAACAGGAAGCTGCCGATCGGCTTGTTCGACTCGCGCAGGCCCGCCCGTGCCAGCTTCATGGCCGACGACACCTGGTCGATAGCCTGTTCCTGGCCATAGACCACCCGCTCCAGATCGCCCTTCAGCTCCTTCAGGCTCTCGGTGTCGGACTTGGAGACCGACTTCGGCGGAATGCGCGCCATCTTGGCGATGACCTGTTCGACCTCCTTCTGGCCGATGGTCTTCTTGCGCCGCGACTCCGGCAGCAGCATCTGGCTGGCGCCCGCCTCGTCGATCACATCGATCGCCTTGTCCGGCAATTTCCGGTCCGACATATAGCGCGACGACAGTTCGACGGCCGTGCGGATCGCCGCCTCGGTATAGCGCAGCTTGTGGTGGCTTTCGTAGTACGACTTCAGCCCGCGCAGGATCTTGACCGTGTCCTCGACCGTCGGCTCGTGCACATCGATCTTCTGGAACCGCCGCGCCAGCGCCCGGTCCTTTTCGAAATGCTGACGGTACTCCTTGTAGGTGGTCGAGCCCATGCAGCGGAGCGTGCCCGAGGCCAGCGCCGGCTTCAGCAGGTTCGAGGCGTCCATGGCTCCGCCCGAGGTGGCCCCCGCCCCGATCACCGTATGGATCTCGTCGATGAACAGGATGGCGTTGTCGTGGGTCTCGAGTTCCTTGACGACCTGTTTCAGCCGCTCCTCAAAGTCGCCGCGATAGCGCGTCCCGGCCAGCAGCGAGCCCATGTCCAGCGAGAAGATCGTCGCGTCCTTCAGAACGTCCGGCACCTCGCCATTGACGATCTTGCGGGCCAGACCTTCGGCGATGGCGGTCTTGCCGACTCCGGGATCGCCGACCAGCAGCGGATTGTTCTTGGTCCGCCGGCACAGGATCTGGATCGAGCGTTCGACCTCGCTCTGGCGGCCGATCAGCGGATCGACCTTGCCCTGGCGCGACTTCTCGTTGAGGTCGACGCAATAGGCCTCCAGCGCCTCCCCGCCCGACTTGGCGGCGGCGGCATCCTCGGCATCCTCCGGCGAGGTCGGCTTGGCCGGGCGCGTCTCGGCTGACCCGGGCCGCTTGGCGATCCCGTGGGCGATATAGTTGACCGCGTCATAGCGGGTCATGTCCTGCTCCTGCAGGAAGTAGGCGGCGTGGCTCTCGCGCTCGCTGAAGATGGCGACCAGCACATTGGCGCCCGACACCTCCTCGCGGCCCGAAGACTGCACGTGAATCACCGCGCGCTGGATCACGCGCTGGAAGCCGGCGGTCGGCTTGGCGTCGTCACCGTCCGGCGTGGTCAGGGCGGCCAGATCATTGTCGACATATAGCGTCAGCGCCACCTTGAGCGCCGCCAGGTCGACATTGCAGGCGCCCATGACGACCGAGGCATCCGGATCGTCGATCAGCGCCAGCAACAGGTGTTCGAGGGTCGCATACTCGTGGCGGCGTTCATTGGCATAGGCCACCGCGCGGTGCAGCGTCTCTTCGAGAGGACGGGAAAACGAAGGCATAGGCGAAGGCTCCTCTCAGTCCTTTTCCATCGTACATTGCAGGGGGTGCTGGTGCCGCCGGGCCGTCTCGACCACCTGGGCGACCTTGGTTTCGGCCACCTCATAGGTAAAGACGCCACACACTCCCACACCGTTCTGGTGCACGAGCAGCATGATGCGAGTCGCGTCTTCGCGACTCTTTCCAAAGAAGCGTTCCAGCACATAGACGACGAATTCCATCGGCGTGTAGTCGTCGTTCAGGATCAGAACGCGATACAGCGACGGCTTTTTCAGCTTGGGCCGGGTTTCGGTGACGACGGCGGCGCCGACACCTCCACCATTCTCATCAGGCCGTGATTTGGGCATTCGAAGTCCGGATCGGGGAAGAGACAGACAGATAGGTCATCATGTCGGGATTTGAAGGGACGTCCAGTCACACCTCATTGTGAAACCTGACGAACGGCACAAAACAGAACGGGCCCCGGCGTTTCCACCGGGGCCCGTCTAGATCCTGTATCAGGCGTTCGGCTTAGCGAGCGGCCTGGAACTTCTCAACCGAGGCGGTGACGCGCTCGTTGATCGGCTTGAAGCTGTCCTTGACCGAAGCGGTCATGACTTCAGCGGCCTTGTTCATTTCCGCCACGTACAGCTCGATGGCCGACTTGGTGAAGCTGGTCTGCAGTTCGATCATTTCCTGAACCGAACGGGCCTGCGTCAGCGACTGGGCGGCGGCAACGCCGTCTTCCCAGGACTTGCGCGAATAGGCGGCGGCCTGCTTGGTCAGGGCTTCGGTGCCCTTCTGGGCAGCGGCGGCCGACTCGACCACGGCATCCAGGTTCTTCTTGGCCTGGACGCTCAGTTCCGACATGGAGGCCATGGACTTGTCCATGCCTTCACGCACGGCCTGCGCACCGGCGGCCTGCATCTTCTCAGCCTGGGCCTGGGCCTTGGCAGTGGCGTTCTCGACGGTCTTCTTGGTGGTTTCGGCAGTGTCAGCCATGGTCACATCTCCTGGTTCGGTGGCGGCCTGCGCCGCTCTGAAAGGTCCACCCCGCGCGAATTCCCGGGGCGTTGATGTGCCATATGGTGCAAGTGCGAAAAGAATGCAAGGGGTTTTTGTGCACCGCACCATTTTGGTCCGTCGCCGACCTCAATCCAGAAGGATGCGGGTCGGTCGTCCGTCTGTCGGAAAGCAGAAAACGCCGGAGTGAGCGTCTGTCTTCCAACCAAAGGCATAGCCCCGGTTCTCTCTGACCTGACTGACATCGCAGCGCGCCATACTGCTCGGGAGCTGAACTCTGCTGACCTTGGCGTCGGGGTATCCAGCGAGGGCCAGGTCTCGTCGCGCGGTATCGACCCGCTCCATGACGGGTCGGTTGAGGAGGGTCACGGCGACGGCTCCGACAGCCAATCCGACGGTCAGGATAATCCAGCCCGGACTTTTCCAGCGTGGTCGATCATCGCGCATCGGCAAATGATAACGAGGAGAGCGTCCATCACCGAACGATTTCGGCCATTTGCGGAGCGGGCATCGCCGAGTCCCGGCCAGTTCCACATGAGTAGTTGCCGCACCACCCTCACCATGACCGCCGTGCCTTCGCTGTGTCCGCTGGGATGAACACAGTCACCGCGCCACCTCTTCGTCGTCATCCTCGGGCTTGACCCGAGGATCGGTCCGGGCAGTCCTTCCCGTCTCGTCCCGATTTCATGGGGAGGGGGACCGCGGAGCGGTGAAGGGGTTCTGGGTCGCGCACTCGCCTCAAGATTCCCTCCGTCACGTCGGCTTCGCCGCCGTGCAACCTCCCCGAATTCGTCAGGGAGGTGACGACAAATAGGATAGCCGCCGCCAAATTCGCCAACCCTTTCAATACCCGCGCCGTTTCCCGGACCGTTCTCCCCGCCCTGCCCCGCCAGCCCCACACACTGGCCGGTTGAATACAGGGAGGCCCCATGGACCCGCACGACACCCACGACCCGCAGACCGGGGGCTACTGGCCCAACGACTGGCCGGGACACGATCCTGCATACGACCCCGACCGCGCCACCATCGACGCGGAATGCGCCGGCATCTTCGCCGAGCGCGAGCCCCGGGCTCGCTCGGGCCATCACCGCGCCTCCGACGAGACCTGGGCCCGCGCCCGCGCTGACTATCTGGCGGGGGAGTCGGCGTCGGTCGTCTGCGACCGCTACGGCATGCGGGTCTCGACGCTGAGGAACCGCGCCGCCGTCGAAGGCTGGCGCCGTCAGGACCAGCCCGAACCCGAACCCGTCGATCTCGAGGCCGAGCTTGAGGCCGGCCTGCCCGACTATACCGACATGGCGGCCCACGCCCTGATCCGCCTCAACCGCGCCATCCTGAAAGGTCACGCCACCGAAGCCGGCCGCTGGATGCGCCTGCACCGCACCCTGCTCGAGATGGCCCGGAAGCCGACCGCAAAGCCCGCGCCCCTGCCCGCGCCCAAACCCGCCCCCCTCCTGGACGCCCTCGAAGCCCAGGTCGCCGAAATCCAGGCGATGGCCCGGTCGCTGGCGGGTAGATCCCCGTCATCCTCGGGCTTGACCCGAGGATCGGACCAGGCAGTCGGCGTCCGTCCCGGCACACCCCCTGCCCCCATGGCCCCCGTCACGGATGACACTGACCCTCGGGGCAAGCCCGAGGATGACGAGCGGGATGAGGTCGGGACGAATTCAGACCATTCAGACGGTTCAGACGGTAAATTCTCATCTCCTCCCCATCTCGATGGGGAGGGGGAACCTGCGAAGCGTCGGCGAAGCAGGGTGGAGGGGGCGGCGGTGCCCTGTCCGACATCGCCGCTGGCCGCGCCCGCCATCATGAGCCACGGAAGCGTCGCCCCCTCCGTCTCTCAGGCTCCGCCCGCGAGCCACCTCTCTGCGGGCGGGGAGGAGATGGGGGACGCATTTCCAGACCCTTCAGACGGCATTTCGCCACCCGGCGACTGACGCACGCACGCCCCTCATCACAAGTCGTTGACTGCGCCTTAACCCCGATGAAACCCCTGATCTTCATGATAGGGTAAGGCCTTTCCGCCTGTGCGGCCTTCCCCGCGTGTTCGGGGCCGCGTGTATGCGTAGGTATTGATCCAGTAAGGCAGAAACCGCCCATGATCCTTCTCTTCCGGCGTACGGTCGTTCTCCTCCTCTCCCTGTCGCTGCTGACCGTCGGTCCCCTGCCCGGCGCGTTCACGCCCGAGGCACACAGCCGCGAGAACCTGCGCTACGCCGCCATCGTGGTCGATGCCCAGACCGGCGAGGTCATGTTTGCCCGCCATGCCGACAGCCGACGCTATCCGGCCTCCATCACCAAGGTCATGACCCTGTATCTGGTGTTCGAGGCGATCACCGAGGGCCGCATCCAGCTTGACGATGTCATCCGCGTCTCGCCGCGCGCCGCCTCCCAGCCGCCGTCGAAACTGGGTCTCGCCGCCGGCCAGACCATCACCGTCGCCGACGCCATCCAGGCCACAGCCCTGCGCTCCGCCAATGACATGGCCGTGGCGCTTGCCGAACACGTCGCCGGGTCCGAGGCCCGCTTCGCCGCCATGATGACGCTCAAGGCCGAGGCCCTCGGCATGACCGACAGCCGCTTCGTCAATGCGAACGGCCTGCCCGACAGCCGCCAGATCACCACGGCCCGCGACCTGACCGTCCTGTCGCGCGCCGTCATGCGTGACTATCCGCAATATTACCGGTTCTTCGGCGTCTCCAGCTGGACCTATCAGGGCCGGGATTATCGCAACACCAACGGCCTGCTGCGCTCGGGGCAGGGCTATGACGGCATCAAGACCGGCTACATCAATGCCTCGGGCTACAACCTTGCCGCCTCTGCCGTCCGCGACGGTCGCCGCCTGATTACCGTCGTCCTGGGCGGTCGCTCCAGCGCCACCCGCAATGCCCACGTCGCCGAACTGATGGATACCGGCTTCGAGATCGCCGAGAAGCGCGCGGGCGGAGAACGGATCGAGGTCGCCCAGCCCTATTTTGAGCAAAAGGGCTATGGCATCGGGCCCGCC
>CAXICH010000162.1:0-5549 GCA_964022245.1 uncultured Alphaproteobacteria bacterium | reverse complement strand
AGGAGGAGCGCTACTGACAGCGGAACCGAACACGGTTGTTCCACTCCGCCCGAAGTGGTCCCGCACCGCACCGGTAGCCAAACTTGTCGAAGCTGAAACACAGTCCCCTGCGGCCCCCGAGCGGTCGCGGGTCGAACGTGTGCGCGTGCTGCGCCAGTTCGAACTGGTCGAGATGGTCAAGGCCTACGATCCGTCCGCGGATGAGGCGCTGATCAACAAGGCCTATGTCTATGCGATGAAGATGCATGGCTCGCAGTTGCGGGCCTCGGGCGATCCCTATTTCGCCCATCCGATCCAGGTCGCGGGCATCCTGACCGACTACAAGCTGGACACGGCGACCATCGTCACCGCCCTGTTGCACGATGTGGTCGAGGACACCTCGGCGACTCGCGACGATATCGCCGCCCTGTTCGGCGAGGAGATCGCGGAACTGGTCGAGGGCGTGACCAAGCTCAGCCGGCTGGAGCTGCAGGCCGAGCATACGCGTCAGGCCGAAAACCTGAGGAAATTCATCCTCGCCATCTCGCGCGACGTGCGGGTGCTGCTGGTCAAGCTGGCCGACCGCCTGCACAACATGCGGACCCTGCAGTACGTCAAGCCGGAGAAGCGCGAGCGTATCAGCCGCGAGACGCTGGAGGTCTATGCGCCGCTGGGCCGGTCGATCGGCATCCACTCGATCGCGCTGGAGCTAGAAGAGCTGGCGTTCGAGCACCTCAACCCCATTGCCCACACGGCCATCAAGCGCCGGCTGGAGGCGCTGAAGCAGGAGCAGGGCACCGCGCTGGAGGATGTCGCCCGGGAGGTCCAGGACCTGCTGGTGGCCCGGGGCGTCGAGGCCGAGGTCATCGGTCGCCAGAAGACCCCCTATTCCATCTGGCGCAAGCTGCAGCGCAAGTCGGTCGGCTTTTCGACCCTGTCGGACATCTATGCGTTTCGCGTGATCGTCGACAGCGAGGATGACTGCTACCGGGCACTGGGCGTGATCCACCGCGCCTGGCCGATGGTGCCGGACCGGTTCAAGGACTTCATCTCGACGCCCAAGTCGAACAACTACCGCTCGATCCACACGACGCTGGTGGGCCGGGGCGGGGTGCGGATCGAGACCCAGATCCGGACGCGCGACATGGACCGGATCGCCGAGGACGGCGTGGCGGCGCACTGGCGCTACAAGAACAAGTCGTACGGGTTTGATCGCGAGGCCATGGAGCGGTCGGGCGGTCGCGACCCGCTGGAGAATTTGCGGCGTCTGGTCCAGATCATCGAGACGGGCGAGGGCGGCGACGACTGGGTCGAACACGCCAAGCTGGAGATGTTCCTCGATCAGGTGTTCGTCTTCACGCCCAAGGGGCAGCTGATCACCCTGCCGCGCGGCGCCATGGCGCTGGACTTTGCCTATGCCGTCCACACCGAGGTCGGCGAGACGGCGGTCGGTGTGAAGATCAATGGTGAGTTGAAGCCGATGCGGACGCAGCTGACCAACGGCGATGTGGTCGAGATCATCCGCGGGGCCAAGCGAGAGGTGCCCGTCGACTGGCGTTCGCTGACGGTGACGGGACGCGCGCGGTCGTCGATCCGCCGCACGATCCGCAGCTCGGAGCGCGAGGAGTTCCACAAATTGGGACGCTCCACCCTCGAACAGACCCTGTCGCGCGCGGGCAAGACCCTGGCCGACCTGGCCCTCGGTCCCGTGATCGAAACCCTCTCCATCGAATCCGAAGATGCGCTGTTTGAGGCCATCGGCCGGGGCCAGGTCCAGGCGACCAAGGTCGTGGAGATGCTGTTTCCTGCGCTCAAGGGCCAGGTCAAGGTCGCCCATGACCGGCGGCGGATCGAGGAAGGTGAGGCCCAGCTTTACGTGCGGGGCAGCGGCCTGACGCCCGGCATCAGCATTCACTTCGGCCACTGTTGTTCCCCGCTTCCCGGAGATCGCATCGTCGGCATCCTTGAGCCCGACAAGGGGCTGACGGTGCACACCATCGATTGCGGCCGGCTGGTGGAGTTCAGCGACGACGACAGCCTGTGGCAGGATCTGCAGTGGACGCCGCGCGCCGAGATGAACGCGACGGCGGCCTCACGGCTGAAGGCCACCATCCGCAATGCGCCGGGCGTGCTTGGTCAGGTGGCGACCCAGATCGGCGAGGCCGGCGGCAATATTCTCAATCTGGTCATGACCCACCGTCAGCAGGACTTCTTCGACGTGGAGATCGACGTCGAGGTCCGCGATGCCCGTCATGCCACGACGCTGATGGCCGCCCTGCGCGCCAATGCCTTCGTCGATTCCGTCGAGCGCGTGCGCGGCTGATGGCGGAGGGCCCGCCGGACAATTCGGCCCAGATGGCCTCGCCATCCTATCGCCTGCCGGCGCTCGACCAGGACTTCCTGCTGGGCGACTCCATGCGCGGCGTGCGGTTCCTGCTGGAATACGCCAAGGCCGAGGAGGCGATGCGGGCCTGGGGCGTGCGTTCGACCATCGTCGTGTTCGGGAGCGCCCGAGTGAAGCCCGGCGCGCCCTGGTACGAGACGGCGCGCGCGTTCGGCCGGCTGGCATCGGAACGCGGCGGGGCGCTGGACGGCGAGGTCGGGGAACTGCGCAACAATGTCATTGCCACGGGCGGCGGTCCGGGCATCATGGAGGCGGCCAACCGCGGGGCGCGGGATGTCGGGGCCCCGTCTGTCGGCTTCAATATCACCCTGCCGCACGAGCAGGAGCCGAATGCCTGGTCAACGCCCGAGCTGACGTTCCGCTTTCACTATTTCGCCATGCGCAAGATGCATCTGGCCATGCGGGCCAATGCCCTGGTGGTCTTCCCCGGCGGCTTTGGCACCTTTGACGAATTGTTCGAACTGCTGACCCTTCGCCAGACGGACAAGGCGCCGCCCATCCCCATTGTTCTGGCGGACCGGGCCTACTGGACCTCGATCATCAATTTCGAGTCCATGGTCGAGCACGGCGTGATCGCCGCCGAGGATCTGGACCTGATGGGCTTTGCCGACGATGCCGAGGGGATCTGGCGCGAACTGCTGGCCCGTGGCCTGAAGCCGCATCAAAACCTCGAATAAGGCCGCGCTTCGGTCTTTCCTCGGGCCACCTGCGAGGTCTAGAAACGGTGCATGAACACCGAAGCTGTCCTGAACGAATTTCGTGATGCCGGAGCCCTGCGCGAGGGCCACTTCGTGCTATCCTCGGGGCTACACAGCCCGGTCTTCCTGCAGAAGAACCTGGTGTTCATGGACGCCGCCCGCTGCGAGCGGCTGTGCAAGGCCCTGGCCGAGAAGATCACGGCGACGGTCGGGTCGGTCGATGTGGCCATCTCTCCGGCCGTCGGGGGGATCATCCCCGGCTATGAGACGGCCCGTCACCTCAAGGTCCGCTCCCTCTATGTCGAGCGCGAAGGGGGCGAATTCAAACTGCGGCGTGGCTTTACGGTCGAGCCGGGTGAGCGGGTCGTCATGGTCGAGGATATCGTCACCACCGGCCTGTCCTCGCGCGAATGCATCGAAGCGATCCGAAAGGCGGGTGGCGAGGTCGTCGCCGCCGCCTGTATCGTCGATCGGTCGGGGGGTCGGGCCGACGTCGGCGTGCCGCTGATCGCGCTGGCGACCCTCGATGTGCCCGCCTGGCCGGCCGACGCCCTGCCGCCCGACCTGGCCGCCTTGCCGGTCGAGGATCCCGGCAGCCGCAGACTGACAAAGGGATAGGCCATGGCCGAGCGGGTGCGTCTGGGCGTCAATATCGACCATGTGGCCACGGTGCGAAACGCGCGCGGCGGTCAACATCCTGACCCGGTCCGGGCGGCCGAGCAGGCCCTGGCCGCCGGCGTCGACGGCATCACCGCCCACCTGCGCGAGGACCGTCGGCACATCACCGATCCCGACATCGAGGCCCTCAGCGCCCTCTGTGCGCGGGCCGGACGCCCGCTCAATTTCGAGATGGCCCTGACGCAGGAGATGCTGGATATCGCCCTGCGTCACCGGCCCCATGCGGTCTGCATCGTACCCGAGCGTCGCGAAGAGGTGACCACCGAGGGCGGACTGAATGTCATGGCCCACGCCGGCCCGCTGTTCTTTGCCGTTCAGCAGTTGAAGGAAGCCGGGATCCGCGTCTCCCTGTTCATCGACCCCTCGAAGCAGCAGGTGATGGCGGCGACCGGCGTCGGCGCCCAGGTGGTCGAGTTTCACACAGGCCGGTACTGCCACGCCGAGGGAGAGGCGCGTCGCGCGGCCTTCCAGGAACTGACCGAGGCGGTGACGATGGCGCAGGGCGTCGGGCTGGAGGTTCATGCGGGGCACGGGCTCGACTATGAGACGGCGGCCGAGGTCGCTTCCCTGCCGCAAATCCGTGAACTCAACATCGGCCATTTCCTGATCGGCGAGGCCATCTTCATCGGTCTGGACGCGGCTATCGCCCGGATGCGGTCCGCCATCGACAGTGCCGCCCGATGATCGTCGGTGTCGGCGCCGACCTGTGTGACATCCGCCGCATCCAGACCTCGCTGGACCGGTTCGGCGACCGCTTCAAACAGCGCTGCTTCACCGAGCTTGAGCGCACCCGTTCCGACCGCAAGCCGGATCCGGCGTGGAGCTATGCCAAGCGGTTCGCGGCCAAGGAGGCCTGCGCCAAGGCGCTGGGTACGGGCATGCGGGCCGACGTCTACTGGCGGGACATGGGGGTGGTGAACCTGCCCAGCGGGCGGCCGACCCTGAAACTGACCGGACACGCGGCCGACCATCTGGCGCGGCTGACACCGTCCGGCCACACTCCGAATATCCATTTGACGCTCAGCGACGAGCATCCCTATGCGCTCGCCTTCGTGGTGATCGAAGTCTTGCCCGTCACATAATCAGGCTATAGGCCTGTCACGCTTGCGCGCGGCACAGCGGGGGTTCTGCAATGACTGACGAGAACAAGACGACCGAGACGGACGATCACGCGGCGCCCGAGGCGACGCCGACACCGGAGCCGGTCGATTCGGACACGCCCCACGCCGATGCGGCCGGGGTCGAGCCGGCTGAATCCGAACCCGCGCCGCCCGTGGCGGACGAGCCGGCCGCGCACGTCGAGCCCGAGCCCGAGCCCGAGCCCGAGCCTGCCGTCGAGGTGACGCCGGACGTCGAGCCGGTCGTGGTCCCGGAAGAGGCCGCCGAGCCCGCGGCGCCGGTCGAGTCCCATCCCGAACCGGAGCCCGAACCGACTCCGGCCGAAGCCATGACACCGCCGCCCGAGCCGATCGCGGCCGCGGCTGCCCTTGCCGCCGCTTCGTCCGGTGCCGGTTCAGAATCCTCGCGGCGCCCCGTGTGGAGCGACGAAGGCGATGCGCACGACGGCGATGACGGCGACGACGGTGGCGACGACTCCGACGGCGGCAAGAGCGACAAGAACGAGTGGGTCGAGATCCTCAAGACCGTCGCCATCGCCCTTTTCATCGCCATCCTGCTGCGGATCTTCCTGTTCCAGCCCTTCACCATCCCGTCGGCCTCGATGGAGCCGAACCTTTACGAGGGCGACTACATCGTCGTGTCCACATGGTCGTACGGCTATTCGAAGCACT
>CAXICH010000161.1:0-5558 GCA_964022245.1 uncultured Alphaproteobacteria bacterium | reverse complement strand
CGCGAACGCGAGAAGGAAAAGCGCAAGGGCGGCACGTCAGAAGTGCCGAACCGTCCGCGCGAAGTCGTCATCCCTGACGTCATCACGGTCGGCGATCTGGCCAACCGGATGGCTGTGCGCGGCGTCGATATCGTCAAATTCCTGATGCGTCAGGGCATGATGATGAAGATCAACGATGTGATCGATTCCGACACCGCCGAGCTGGTGGCCGATGAGTACGGCATGACCGTCAAACGCGTGTCCGACTCCGACGTCGAGGAAGGCTTCCTGGCCGAGGCGGATGACGCCGACGCCACCACGCCGCGCTTCCCGGTCGTCGCCGTCATGGGTCACGTCGACCACGGCAAGACCAGCCTGCTGGACGCCCTGCGCACCACGGATGTGGCGACGGGCGAGGCCGGCGGCATCACCCAGCACATCGGCGCCTATCAGGTTCGCCTGAAGGACGACCAGCGCGTCACCTTCCTCGACACGCCCGGCCACGCGGCCTTCTCGGCCATGCGCGCGCGCGGCGCGAATGTCACTGACATCGTCATTCTGGTGGTGGCGGCGGACGACGGCGTCATGCCGCAGACGATCGAGGCTATCCAGCACGCCAAGGCGGCCGGAGCCCCCCTGATCGTGGCGATCAACAAGGTCGACAAGCCCGGAGCCAACCCGCAGAAGGTCATCAACGAGCTTCTGCAGCACGAGGTCATCGCCGAAAATCTGGGGGGCGACACCCAGATGATCGAGGTCTCGGCCAAGGAGCGCACCAATCTCGACGCCCTGCTCGAGGCCATTCTGGTCCAGGCCGAGGTCATGGACCTGCGCGCCAACCCCGGTCGGTCGGCCGAGGGCGTCGTCATCGAATCCAAGCTGGACAAGGGTCGCGGCCCGGTCGGTACGGTTCTGGTCAAGCGCGGCACCCTGCGCCGCGGTGACATCGTCGTGGCCGGTGCGGCCTGGGGCAAGGTTCGCGCCCTGCTGGACGAACGCAATGCCCAGCTGGACGAGGCCGGCCCGTCGACCCCGGTCGAGATTCTGGGTCTGGACGAGCCGCCCTCTCCCGGTGAGGTGTTCGCCGTCGTGGAAACCGAGGCCCGTGCCCGCGAGCTGACCGACTTCCGCGAGCGCAAGCAGCGCGAGAAGGCGACCGCCGCCAACCCGGTGTCGCTGGCCGACATGATGGCCAAGCTGGGCTCGCAAAAGATCAGCGAACTGCCTGTGGTGATCAAGGCCGACGTTCAGGGATCCACCGAAGCCATCGCCGGGTCGCTGCAGGCCATGGGCAATGACGAGGTCCGCGCCCGGGTTGTGTTCCAGGGGGCCGGCGGCATCACCGAGAGCGACGTCAACCTGGCCAAGACGGCGGGGGCCCCCATCCTGGGCTTCAACGTCCGGGCGTCCAAACAGGCGCGGGATCTGGCCGATCGGGAAGGGGTGGAAATCCGCTACTACTCGATCATCTACGACCTGCTCGACGACATGAAGGGCGTGCTGTCCGGCATGCTGGCGCCGATCCAGCGCGAAACCTGGCTGGGCAATGCCAAGGTCCTCCAGGTGTTCGACATCTCGAAGATCGGCAAGATCGCCGGTTGCCGGGTGGCCGAGGGCGTGGTCCGCAAGGGCGCGCGCGTCCGCATCATCCGCGACGACATCGTGGTGCTGGAACTGGGCACGCTCAACACGCTCAAACGCTTCAAGGATGAGGTCAATGAAGTGCCTTCCGGCCAGGAATGCGGCATGCAGTTCCAGGGCTTCCAGGACATCAAGGAAGGCGACCTGATCGAGTGCTTCACCGTCGAGGAGATCAAGCGCGAGCTGTAAGGCGCTTGATGTCCACTTTCCGGAGACCCGTCATGAACCGTCTTGCTACAGGCCTTCTGTTGCTGGCGTTCATGGCCGGCCCGGCGTCGGCGGAGACCCGCTTCTGGGCCTATGACGCGGCCGATCGAGTGACCCAGGCCCTGACGCAGGGCATCACCATCGAGATCCGGCGCAATTTCTTTGGCGCCGTCAGCGTCCAGCGCCTGTTCTCGACCACGGCACGCGGGTCGGCCGAGATTCGTCGGGGCGGTCCCCGGGAGACGCGTGCAGCCCTGCCGGCCGGTGTTCGGGCCAATGACATCTATGGCGTCGTCAAGGAAGGCGACGGCCGGGGTCTGGTAAGGGCGCTCTGCCCCGGCGCCGATGACGCCTGGCTGCTGACCGGCCGGATCCGTCAGGGGGATCCCATTACCCTGCACGCCGTCGGCCGGTGGACCGACGGCACCTTTCGCCACTGTGTGACGCTCAGCTACACCTATCGCGGCGAATGGACCTTGCCTGCAGGCGCCTCGCCCCAGCCTGACGAAACCTCGCCCTCGACGCGATAGGGCTTTCGGCGGGTCATGGATCGCTGTTAGCGTTAACCCATGTGCCCAGACCCTTCCCGCCCGAGCGCCTCATGAGACGGCTCCTCGACCTGCTCGGGGTGCTGGTTCTGGTGCTGCTGCTGTCGGCCTTCGACGAGCGCGGTGCCGAACGGACCGTCACGCGGGCCCGCGCAGAGCTGGCCGAGGTCTGGACGCGCGTGTCCCCACCTGCTCCGGCGACCGACCTGCCGACCCGGGCGGCAGACCATGCCCTGCGCGGGTCGTTTGCCGCAACGACCGAGGCCACGGCCTGGCCCTCGCTCCACGCCGACGGGGCGCAGATCGAGATTGCCGGTCTCGGCGTCCTTCACACCGGACCCTACCGGATCGCGACCGGGTCGGAACCGCCCTTCGCTGCGACCGGTCTGGACCCCGGCCAGCAGGTCGAGTTGCGCGAGATCACCGACACCGCCCCCGTCACCGGCGGCCAGCCCCTGTGTGCCGAATACCCGGCCCGCTATCTGGCGCTGGCGGGCAACGGCCGGACCCTGCGCCTGCTGGCCTTTGCCGACCGGCCCGAGGGCGATGCCCGGGCTTGCGCCGACCTCGCCTTCCGTATTCCCTGAGCGTCGGACAGCGCGGAGACAGGCATGGGCGGGGCATTCCGGTTCCTGATGGCGGGACTGGTCGGGGTGATCCTCGGTCTGGTCAGCTGGTCCGAGTCCGGCCCGGACCTGCCGCATGGCGGCCCGGACGGCGTCGCGGTCAGGGTCGACAGCAACGGCTTCCACACCGATCTGGTCATGGCGCGGGCGCCCCTCATCGCGCGCGGCGGGCCGCTGGCCGATCTGGTCGCGGATCTGGCGCCTGGCGAGGCGGTCCGGATCGGTTGGGGCGATGCGCGCTTCTATGTCGATCAGAGCCCGGTCACCTCCCGCCTGCCCGACGGGGTGCGCGCCCTGCTGGCGCCGGATAACCCGTCGGTGGTCATGCTGAGCCCGCTCACCCGGTTGACCGCGGTCCGCAATCCCGACCGGCAGGTGCAGCTGCATCTCTCGCCCGAGGCCTTCGAGCGCCTGGCCGTCCGGATCGAGGAGTCCCTCGATCTGCCGGGCGGTGCGCCTCGCCTCAGCACCACGGGACCGGACGGCCGGACGCGCTTCTACGCCTCGACCGAGACCTTCTGGATCGGGCGGATGTGCAATCGCTGGACGGCCGAGGTGCTGGAGGCCGGCGGCCTGACCGTCCACCCGGGCCGGACGGTCGTCGCCGGTGCCGTACTGGCCGATGCCCGCGCTGCCGCCACGCTGGACACGGTCGGCGCGGACGACTAAACCGCGCCCCCTTGTCCTCCGGCCCGTCCGCCGGGGGCTGCTGATCGAGAAAGACCCTGCCATGAGCCGACGCAAACCCGGCGACACGGCCGGCCACGGCCCCAGCCAGCGCCAGTTGCGCGCCGCCGAACTGGTGCGCCACGCGCTGGTCGACATTCTGCGTGAGGAAGACATCCACGATGAGGCGCTTGCCGGGGTGTCGGTGACCGTCACCGAGGTGCGGCTGTCGCCTGATCTCAAGCACGCCACCTGTTTCGTCGAGCCCCTCGGCGCCGGCATCGACACCGCGCCCGTCTCTGGTCACGAGAGCGAGATCGTCAAGGCTCTGAACGCCCATGCCAAATTCCTGCGGGGCGTGCTGGGCCGACGGATCGACATGAAATTCACCCCCGATCTGCGCTTCCGTCACGACGAGAGCTTTGAGGTTGCCGCCCGGATGGACGCCCTGCTGGCCGACCCTCGCGTCCAGGCCGACCTGCAGAGCGACGGGGACGAGGGCGAGGACGCCTGATGGCGCGCCGCAAGCGCGGTCAGCCCGTGCACGGCTGGGTCTGTCTCGACAAGCCGCTGGAACTGGGCTCGACCGAGGCGGTCTCGATCGTGCGCCGCCTGTTCGACGCGCAGAAGGCGGGCCATGCCGGCACGCTGGATCCGCTGGCCACAGGCATCCTGCCGATAGCGCTGGGCGAGGCGACCAAGACGGTGCCCTTCATGATGGAGGCCCGGAAAGTCTATCGCTTCACGGTGACGTGGGGGGTGTCGACCGACAGCGTCGATGCCGAGGGCACCGAGATCGCACGCTCGGACGTGCGCCCGCCTCTGGCGGCGATCGAGGCCGCCCTGTCGACCTTCGTCGGCGAGATCGAGCAGGTGCCGCCGCGCTTTTCCGCCATCAAGGTCGATGGCCAGCGCGCCTATGACCTGGCTCGCGACGGTGCCGAGTTCGAGTTGAAGGCCCGACCGGTCACCATCCATGAGGCTGCGGTCACGGCGTTCGACGCCGACCGGGTCGAGATCCGGGTGCGGACCGGCAAGGGGGTCTATATCCGCTCGCTGGCGCGCGATCTGGCGGTCATGCTGGGGGCCGAGGGACATGTTACCGCCCTCCGGCGCGAGCGGGTCGGGCCGTTTTCGACCGAATCGGCGGTCACACTGGATATTCTGCGGGAAATGGTGCATAGGGGCGCCGCCTCGGAAGGACTTCTTCCGGTCGCGACCGCTCTGGACGACATCCCGGATCTGGCCGTGACCGCGACGGATGCCTTCTCGCTTCGGCAGGGACGGCCGATCCTTCTGCTTCCCCGACAGATCGAAACCCTGAAAGCCCGGCTCTCGCCCGGCTCGCGGACCGTTTCGGCCTTCGAGGACGGAACCCTGGTCGCCCTCTGTCAGATGCGGGCCGGTCGGCTTGAACCCGACCGCGTCTTCAATCTCCAATAAGGAGTTCTACGATGTCGATTACGCCTCAACGCAAGGCCGAAGTCATCACTGAAAACGCCCGCGGCATCGCCGATACGGGTTCTGCCGAAGTCCAGGTCGCGATCCTGACCGAACGGATCGCCAACCTGACCGAGCATTTCAAGACTCACAAGAAGGACAACCATTCGCGCCGCGGCCTGCTTAAGCTGGTCTCGCAACGCCGGGGCCTTCTGGACCACCTCAAGAAAGTCGACGAAGGCCGCTATGCCGCCCTCATCGAAAAGCTGGGCCTGCGCCGCTAGGGCCAGGTGACGGGAAGGGCCTCGGTCACGGGGCCCTTTCTCACATCCGCCGTACGGCGGACCGGAGGCAGTCTGCCTCCACGACGCGAGGGCCACGCCGGTCCTCTTCCACCCCGCCCGGATGCGACGGCGTATCCGGGTTCCTGGGCCCGAAGGACTGAGACAAG